>CAZJWT010000014.1:0-17281 GCA_964550005.1 uncultured Clostridia bacterium
TTCAAGACAATTCAGATTTTGATGATTTCTCTTGAAGCTCTCCAAAAGGAAAAATTATGCCGAGAGAAAAAATTTTAATTATCGATGATGAAAAAGACCTGGTTAAGTTGGTGAAAGAGATCCTGGAACTGGAGGATTTCGAGGTGAGTGATGCTTATGATGGTGAGGAGGGATTGAGAAAAGCGATTAGTGAAATGCCAGATCTAATTCTTTTGGATATTAAGATGCCAGGTCTCAATGGCTTCCAGGTATTAGAAAGGTTGAAAACGGATAAGACCATTTCACACATTCCAGTGGTAATGCTCACCACGAGCGTCCTCAGGCAAGATCGCGATAAAGCGTTTGACCTGGGTGCAGTGGACTACGTAATCAAGTCGTTGGCGGGTTTTGAACTGGGGGAGCGAATCCGTAAGATATTGAGGCGTCGCTTTGGGAGATAAAAGAGACATATTAGAATTATAGGGTTGTTCACTGGAGAGAGAAATATGAAAAAGATGAGAGACGTATGAAAAAGAAAATCCTGGTAGTCGATGATGAACCAGAAGCAGTTGAACTCCTGAAGGAAATTCTGACAGCACAGAATTTCAGAGTTATCTCTGCTAGAAATGGTGACGAAGCAATAAAGAAAGTGCGAGAAGAAAACCCAGACGGCGTCGTTTTAGATGTGGTGCTTCCCGGCTTAGGCGGTCTTGACGTGTGTCGGATTTTGAAACAGGATAAGGTGACCCGTTCTATTCCCATAATAATGGTAAGTGGCAAGGTTGTGGAAACCAGAGATAAAGTTGCTGGATTCGAGGCAGGAGCCGACGATTATTTAACAAAGCCTTTCGAAGCTACGGAGCTGGTTGCCCGCATAAGAGCTTTATTAAGGCGCTATGAGCTTTCTGAAGATTTTGAGGAGGTCATAGAAAAGGAGGGGATTTCTCTCGATGTTACCAGAGCAACAGTGCGGGTAAAAGGAAAGCTTGTGAACCTGAGACCCAAGGAATTCGATTTACTTTACCTGTTGATGAAGAAGACAGGTCGGGTTTTGAATCGGTCATATTTACTTGTGAGTATATGGGGTTATGAGTATTTTGGTGCTACCAGAACAGTGGATGTCCATATAAGGAGACTCAGGGAAAAATTGGGAGAAGAAGCAGCAAGAAAGATAAAGACCATAGAAGGAAAAGGATATATGTTTGTGGAAGGGGAGTGAAAAGTTAACACAGATTTAACATTTTTGTAACATTGTTGTAATAAGTATGTGGTAAACTATATTTTGGGAAGGGAACTTCAAGATTGTGCATCCCGATTTTCAATCGGGAACATTTATAGGCGCGGTTTTAACCGTGCAGAATAGAAGGGTTCAATATGAAGGAGAAGATTCTTTTCGTTGATGATGATCCAGATATTGTTAGGCTGGTAAAGGAGACTCTCCTCGACGAAGGGTTCGATTTTGTTTCTGCTGAGGATGGTGAAGGTGGGATAAGGGAAGCTCGAACTTCCCAGCCCGAGCTAATTATTCTGGACATGCACCTTCCGGATATGAACGGGTTTGAGGTCTGTCGGATACTGAAAGCCGATGAAGCCTGCAAGCATATACCCATCATAATGTTGACGGGCAAGTTTAAAAAGACTTCTGATAAAGTTGAGGGGTTAGAGGGTGGGGCGGATGACTACGTGCTGAAACCCTTTGAGGCTCAGGAACTATTGGCACGAATACGGGCAGTGCTCCGAGAGTACAAACATTTTGGTCCAAAACACCTGGTGAAAGACCATCTCGAAGAGTTAAGACGGAAGAAAAAGGACTAATCCTCGGGAGGCAGGATGCGTCTGAGAACAAAGTTCAGCTTCTTTGCTATTCTTCTATTGCTGGTAGCTTTACTGGGAATGAGCGTCATTCTCTTCATTTTTGAGAAGAAACATCTTTTGCAGACAATGAGAGAAAACCAGGTAAATGCCATAAAGGGTTTGACAGAGATCTGCAAGGAGGCGATAATTAGCGAGGACGACCTGCTTCTTTTAAATTATATTAAGGTAGTGAAGAGAACTACAGGAGTAGTTTATGCAATGTTTGTAGACAATATGGGGAAAGTGGTGGTGCACACAGATACTAATCTTCTTGGGTATGTGTATCAGGATGATATAGGAGTAAAGGCTCAGAGCTCAGAAGACTTGTTGATCCAACCTTATATGGGGAAGGAAGGTGGGGAACTCGTTGATGTCTCACTTCCAGTCTTATTGGGAGAGGATAGGTTGGGCACTGCGCGGATTGGATTCTCCGGAGTAGTTTTGAATAGAGTTGTGGAAGATACATTATCCCTCACCCGCCATCGTATCTTCGTTGTAGCAGGTGTTGCCTTTTGTATCGGGATTTTTGGGGCGTTTATACTGGCACAGCTGATGGGTCGTCCAATCAAGAAACTTACTGAGGGTGCAAAGTCTATTGGACAGGGAAACCTGGAACAGAAGATTTTAGTCAAAAGTAGAGATGAACTTGGTGATTTAGCAGGTGAATTTAACAGGATGGCAAAGAAGCTTAAAGAACTCGACCAGATGAAAGACGACTTCGTTTCCAGCGTCTCTCACGAGCTCAGGTCACCTCTAACTTCCATCAAAGGTTATGTCGATTTTATCTTGAGGGGAAAGGCCGGGCCACTTAATGATAAGCTGGTAGAATATTTGACAATTGTCAAGAACAATACATCTCGGCTGGCGATGTTCATAAATGACATCCTCGATTTAGCAAAGATCGAAGCCAAGCGTTTTGAGCTTGGAAAAGAAGCTTTAGAACTTCCACCGCTCATAGAGGAAATGGTTACATTTTTCAGGCCACAAGCGGAGGAGAGCAAGATCAAACTGGAGGCAGTGGTTCCCTCCAGTGTTTCCTTAGTTTCTGCAGACCTGGATAAAATTAGGCAGGTGTTCATAAACCTCCTCAGCAATGCTTTCAAATTTACCCCTGAGGGAGGAAAAGTAACTATAGAAGCAAGAAACTCAGACTCCGGGGAATTTGTAGAGGTTTCTGTTAAAGACACTGGAGTGGGCATTGCCAAGGAGAACTTGCAAAGAGTTTTCGACAAATTCGAGCAGATTAAACCAGCTGGAGGTAAGGTGAAGAAGGTGAAAGGGACGGGGTTGGGGTTGGCAATTGTTAAAGGAATCCTTCAGGCGCATGGTGGTCGGATATGGGTAGAGAGTGAATTGAATAAGGGAAGTAATTTTATCTTTACTTTGCCAAAGGCATAGTTTATAATATATGGAGAGGATATGAGTAAGGAAAAGATTCTGGTAATAGATGACGAAGAGAACATTGCTAATCTGGTAAAAGATATCCTTGAAGGCGAAGGCTTCCAGGTAACACTCGCATACGATGGAGAAGAGGGACTGGAAAAGATTCATCAGTCTCCGCCAGACCTTGTAATTTTAGACCTTAGACTGCCTGGTATGAGCGGTTATCAGGTTTGCAGGAAGATTAGAGAAGATGTTTCTTTTACTCATATGCCCATAATTATGTTAACTGCGAAGGGCAGTACAGCTGATAAAGTAATTGGATTGAGCTTTGCTCCCGATGACTATGTTACTAAACCTTTTCAGGAAGAAGAACTTGTTGCGCGCGTGAAAACACATTTGACGCGCACTGCAAGTGACCTCTCGGCTAATCCTCTAACCAAATTGCCTGGTAATATTGCACTCACTGAGGGGTTAGAGAGGTGTCTAAGTCGAGACCGTCTATTTGCTGTCTTGTATTTAGACTTAAGCAATTTTAAAGCATTTAACGATAAATATAGCTATCTAAGAGGGGACAAAGTTCTTCGCACTACAGCTCAAATCATTCTCAAGGTGGTTAAAGAAAAAGGCAATACTGATGACTTTATTGGTCACATTGGGGGGGATGATTTCATCGTAATTACCAGTCCGGACAAAGTTGATATACTCTGTAAAGGCATCATTAAGGACTTTGACCGGGAGATTCCTATTCTATACAATGAGGAAGATAGAAAGAGAGGGTATATCATAACGAAGGATCGCCGCAATAGAACTACGAAGTTTCCATTGATGACTATTTCTATCGGAGTAGTTACAAATAAATCGAGAAAATTCATCAGCCCAGCTGAGATTAGCGATGTAGGAGCTGAATTGAAGGGATATGCTAAGCTCAAAAAAGGTAGCAGTTACGTTGTGGATAAGAGGGAAGATTAGAAGGGCGTACTCTTAAATAAAGGAATTTGGCGATGCTAAGGAAAAGAATTTTAGTGATAGATGATGATGCGTCAGTTTCGAAACTGGTCAGCGATGTCTTGACAGAAGAGGGATTTAGTGTAACTATTGCCAGTTGTGGAGAAGACGGAATTAAGAAAGTTCATAATTCAAAGCCAAATTTAGTTATTTTGGATTTGAGGCTGCCCGATATGGACGGTTTTCAAATCTGTCAAACTTTGAAGAAGGATAAGAGTGTAAGTTTCATTCCAATTATAATGCTCACGGTTAAGTCTGCAAAGTCCTCGACTGTTGCGGGATTGGAGATGGGTGCTGATGACTATATTGTTAAACCCTTTAATCAAGAAGAGCTGGTTGCTCGAGTGAAGACAGTGCTGCGTCGAGCTGGCGGAGAAGAAAAAGTAGAAGAAATCTTGACGTACGGAGATATCCATTTGAATTTGGATAGACACACTGTCCTCATAAAAGGTAAAGAGATTGATTTAACACCTATGGAGTTTAATTTGCTTCACATTTTGGTAAAAAAGAAAGGGCATGTGCTTAACAGAAGTTACTTGTTGGAAACGGTATGGGGGTACGAATACTTTGGCACTACTCGTACTGTGGATGTCCATATCGGACGACTCAGGGAGAAGTTGGCTCCCCTGGGTGAAAAGATTGAAACTGTAGAAGGGGTAGGCTACAAGTTAATTGATGAGGGAAAAGAGTAATATTAACTAGTTCATAGTCGATAGTTCATAGTTCGTATATTTTGTCAATAATTACTATGAACTACAAACTAATTACTACGAACTAGAGCGATGAAAAACTTTTTCAGAGCTCTTTTATTTTTTGGTTGACAGATTTCTTACTTTTTTGTTATAAAGAACAATCTGTGAAACGAGCGGGTGGAAATTGTGTTTAAAAAGGCAATTCAGTTTTTGAGAGAGGTTACGGAAGAGCTGCGAAAGGTTTCCTGGTCGGATAGGAAACAGACAATCGGTTCTGCAATGATTGTGATTCTTTTAGTTATTGCAGTAGCTATTTTTGTAGGTCTGGTAGACTTTGGGCTGTCCATAATTCTGGGAATATTAATAAAGTAGTCAACGACTGAGAAGGAAAAGCTCGTGGAAAAAAAATGGTATATTGTTCATACTTATACAGGGCACGAGGATAAGGTTAAAGCATACTTGGAGAAACTGACAAGCTCTGGAGCGATGAGAGACAAAATATTAAACATGTTGATTCCCACTGAAGAAATTGTGGAGATCCGAAAGAATAAGAAAAGGATTAGCAAACGGAAATTTTTTCCGGGTTATGTTTTAATTGAAATGGTAATCGATAATGAAACATACTGGGCTGTACGCAATATCCCAGGAGTAACAGGTTTCCTCGGTGGGGTAAAACCCGTGCCTCTTCAACCAGAAGAATTGGAGAGTATCGTGGCACTCACCCAACAACAAGCACAGGCAAAGCCCAAGCCGGCAGTTATGTTTGAGAAAGACGATAGTGTTAGAGTTATAGAGGGGCCATTCGAAAACTTTGTTGGTGTAGTAGAAGACGTCAATGAGGAGAAAGGCAAACTGAAAGTAATGGTGACAATCTTTGGACGAGCTACTCCAGTCGAACTCGATTTTTTGCAGGTGGAAAAGATATAGGAGGAAAGATTTTATGGCTAGAAAAGTAAAAGGTATAATAAAATTACAGATACCCGCAGGTGGAGCCAATCCTGCTCCTCCAGTTGGACCTGCTTTAGGGCAACATGGAGTAAATATTATGGAGTTCTGTAAGGCATTTAATGAGAGAACGGCTACTCAGGAGCCAGGAATGCTTATTCCGGTTGTAATTACTGTATATGTAGATAGAAGCGTTACCTTTTTGACTAAGGTTCCTCCAGTAGCTGCATTGTTGAAGAGGGCGGCGGGAATAGCGAAAGCTTCGGGAGAGCCCAATAAGACGAAAGTAGCTAAGGTAAGTAAGCAGCAGGTACGTGAAATTGCAGAGAAGAAAATGGCCGACCTAAATGCAACTAATATAGAAGGCGCCGTTAAAATGGTAGAGGGAACGGCAAGGAGTATGGGGATAGAAATAGAATAGAGATTTCGTAGGTCCCGATTCATCGGGACAAGTGGGAGATTATGAGAAGAGGTAAGCGGTACCGCGAATTATTTAAATTAATTGACAAGAATAAAGTTTACAGTTTGGAAGAGGCAGTAAATTTAGTTAAGAAGGATGCCAATGCCAAGTTTGATGAGACTATCGAATTGTGCCTACGGTTAGGAATCGACCCGAAGCGGCAAGACCAAACAGTAAGAGGAATTGTCTTATTGCCACATGGGACAGGAAAGAGCAAGGTAGTGGCAGTTGTAGTTAAAGGAGAGAAAGCAAAAGAAGCAGAAAAAGCAGGAGCAGATTTTGTGGGAGGAGAAGATTTAATTGAAAAGATAGCCAAGGGGGAAATTAAGTTTGATGCGGTGATAGCTACTCCTGATTCTATGCGAGACTTAAGTAAGCTGGGAAAGATACTTGGACCGAAGGGATTGATGCCCAGTCCCAAAACAGGCACCGTCACATTTGAGATTGCTGATGCAATAAAAAAGATTAAAGCTGGTCAAGTTGAATTTCGAACCGACAGTTACGGAATTATCCATTTAAGTGTGGGCAAAGCTTCTTTTGATGAGTCGAAACTGGTGGAGAATATTAATACTGTAATAGGAGAAATACAGCGGGTAAGGCCACCCACTGTTAAAGGTCAATACCTCAGGAGCATAAGCCTCTCCTCAACGATGGGCCCGGGAATAAAGGTGAATTTGCCCAAAATATAAGATTTCAGGAAGAAATTTGTATTACTAAAAGATTTTTCAGCGAAGGTTCCGATGAATCGGAGTCTTCGCTTTTTTATTTCTTTAGATTGCAAAGCAAAAGAGAATACAAGAAATAAACAGAAGAGACTTTATGATATAATTTAGGCGTCCATCATACTTAATGATATTAGATGGAAGTATTTGGGGCCAGCTGCTACTAAAAAATTTTTAAATTTTTTACTTGACAAATTTTGTAAATATATTATAATTAAAGTGACAGGTGAATCTTCAATGATAAAACATATCTCTAAAAATCTCTAAAAAGGTGAATCTGATGAAAGATATAATGAGCACCAAAGAGCTATCCCAGTATATAGGATTCAGCAAATCGAAAATCTATCAATTAATACGTCAGAAAAAAATCCCGGCTTCTAAGATTGGCAGACAGTATAAGTTTCCTAAGGAGACAATCGATGCTTGGCTAAAAGAGAAAATTATTACTTTACCCAAAGAGTCTCAGCCAAAGCTTCCGCCGGAAAAGAACAAAAAGGACGTGAGGCTTTAAAGAAACTGGGAAGATTGAATAGAGGCCGTAATTATTAAGCGCTCAAAACAGAGGAGGTGAAAAAGAGATGGGAGAAAAGGTTGCAAGGGTCGGTGTAAGGAGAGAGCAAGGTTATCTCTATTACATCGATAAGCAAGGAGATGTCTCTCGTGCTAAGATGGCCCGCGGTGGCAAGAGAGGCGGGAGCCCCGTAAAAGTTGCTAGGGCCAGCGTCAAAAAGGTCCCTGGTTATCTCTATTTCTTGGATAAAGAGGGAGATATCTCTCGTGCTAAGATGGCCCGCGGCGGTAAAAAAGGGAAGAGAAAAGCCGGCAGAAAAAAGACTGCTATAAAAAGGGGGAAAAAGATGGCAAAGAAAAAAGCAAAAAAGAAGAAAAAGAGATAATCAATAGGCTCGAAAATTTGTACTACAAGGTGACCCCTTGTTGAGAGACGGTTGCTGGTATTCTTGCTGTATGCAGATGCTTGTGTAATCCTCGTGTTGGGTGAAGAAAATAAACATTTTTGTTTAGAAGGCCCGAAAATTTTCCAGCAATTTGCCTTTATCGACAAGGGGTCTTTTTTTCTTTCTCTACGGGATTTTGGTAGAGTACTTACCTTTTTCCTTGACACTATGGAGAATGTGCATTATAATAGGTTTTACCCCGTTAGAAAACACCCTATAGTTCGTAGTAGTTAGTTCGTAATTCATAGCAATTATCGACGCGACTACGAACTATGAACTATTGACTATGAACTAAGTCGAAGAAAAACGATAGTTTTTTAGAGACTTTTCCAGATTGGGTTCATTTTTTGCTTGTTTCATTTTGCTAAATTTGCTAAATTATATTTTGAGGAGAGAGAAATTGAGGAAGCCGATTATCGCTGGCAACTGGAAAATGAATGAGTTAACCTCAGAAGCAGTGGAGTTAGCCCGTGAAGTAAGAAACAGGACAGGGGCTGTTGCAAATAAAGAAATAGTTCTTTGCCCTCCGTTCACCGCTCTTTATCCAGTAAAGGAAGTGCTGGAAGATTCTCCCATAAAATTGGGAGCCCAGAATATGCACTGGGAAGTTCGTGGAGCGTATACTGGGGAAGTATCACCAATGATGTTGAAGGATGTTGGTTGTAGTTATGTCATTTTGGGTCACTCAGAGCGACGCCGATATTTTGGCGAAACAAATGAGACCATAAATAAGAAAACGAAGATAGCTTTCTCTACTGGTCTTATTCCCATTGTTTGTGTAGGGGAGACGCTTCAAGAGAGAGAAAAAGGGGGAACTTTAAGAGTAATAGAGGAACAGGTTAAGGCAGGACTATCTGGAGTGAGAGTGGAAGAAAGTAAGGAATTGGTAGTGGCCTATGAGCCTGTCTGGGCCATCGGTACTGGAAAGACAGCTACGCCTGACCAGGCTGAACAGGTGCAGCGATTTATCCGGAAATTATTCGTTCAAATGTTTGGAGAAGGAAATGCTCAGGAGATTAGAATTCTATACGGAGGGAGCATTGATCCTGGCAATATTTCGACTCTGATGTCCTGTGAAAATGTGGACGGGGGGTTAGTGGGCGGAGCAAGTCTAAATGTAGAATCTTTTCTGAAGATTGTATGCTATTAGTGTGCCTTTTGATATTCCTGCAATTCGAAAAATGTAAAGATGAAAATTGCTATTGGCTCTGACCATCAAGGATTCAAATTAAAAGTGGAATTGAAAGAGAAACTTCAAGAATTAAATCATGAAGTCAGCGATTTTGGCTGTTTCTCACAGGATTCTTGCGATTATCCGGATTATGCAGTGCAGGTTGCTGAAGCTGTTGCCAGCGGAAATTATAGCAGGGGGATTCTTATATGTAAGAGCGGGATCGGAATGAGTATTGCCGCCAACAAAGTTCCTGGAGTTTTAGCAGCTTTGGTTTGTGATGAAGAAATGGCAAAACTGGCATCTGAACATAACAATGCAAACGTTATCTGCCTGAACTCTAATCTTGATCAAAATAGAACAATGAAAATAGTTACTATTTGGCTTAACACTCCTTTTGGGTGGGAAAGACATCTTCGCAGGATAAATAAGATTAAGGAGATTGAAAATAGGTATTTAAAGCAGAAATGAAGAACGACGGTAGAAAGGTCGCGCCCGGTTGGAATTGAAACGAATGTTAAGGAGTAGCTCCGATTCATCGGAGCGTTTGATATGTTGGTTAGGGGATCAACATGATTGAACGTTGGAGTATGAGTTTTTCTCCAACTCAGAGAGGAGAAAAGAGGTACAAGATAAGAATCTGGGGGGATGAGAGGGACCTCGGGCCCTTAATGGACAAGATTGGAAATATCTGCAGTCGTCCTTTTGTTCCTCAGGATCAGGAATACAACTGGGCCTTCTATGTTTATAATGTTGAACCCGAGGTGAAGGAAAGCATAATCAAGATACTGGATGAATCTATGGAGGTCCACAAATCTGCCGTTTCCATGCCAGGAACTCCACAGGAAATTCCGACGAAAGAGGTGAGCGTAAAGCCAAAAAAGGAAAAGGCTAAAGAGTTCATCAAAGCAGATTGGGAGCTCAAGTTGAATCCTGCATATACTTTTGAGAATTTCGTGGTCGGTCCTTCTAACAGATTCACCCACGCAGCCACTCAGGCTGTAGCAAAAAGTCCAGGAGAAATTTACAATCCGCTATTTATCTACGGTGACGTGGGATTAGGGAAAACCCATCTACTCCATGCGATTGGACATTACGTCAGCAACAAAAGACCCAAGGCAAAGCTACTCTATGTTACTACCGAAAGGTTCATGAATGAAGTTATAGAAGCCATTGGTAAAGGAACACTAGAAGAGTTCAGAGAACGCTATCGGCAAGCAGACGTCTTGTTAATTGACGACATTCAATTTTTGGCTGAGGCGGAATCAACCCAGGAAGAGTTCTTCCACACCTTCAATGTGCTTCACGACGCCCATAAGCAGATTGTAATTACCTCAGATAAGCCTCCCAAACAGCTGACCACTTTAGAGGAAAGATTGAAGTCGAGATTCGAATGGGGTTTGATTGCTGATATTAAATCCCCCAATTTAGAAACAAGAGTTGCTATTCTTAAGAAGAAAGAAGAGCTTGAGCACTTGGAACTTAGTGACAATATACTTATATATATTGCCGGTAAATTAAAATCTAACATTCGCGAACTTGAAGGTTTCCTGAAACGAATTAATGCTTATGCTCAATTGACCAAACAGGAGATAACCATAGATTTAGTTCGAGAATTGATGAACGATCTTCTGCCTGAGAGAGAAAGAGAAGAGTTCGTAGAAGTAAGGCCACCAGAGGTAAGAAAGCCTAAATTAGAAGAAGGAGAGAGACCGGCTCCCCCTCCATTAGAAATTGAGGAGAGAAAGTGCTTGACTTGTGGACAGAAGCTTGCCTATGTTGAAGCATACGATCGGTGGTATTGCCATAATTGCAAAAAATATGCTGCCCAGGAAATTCCTGAAATGGCAGCCCCAGAAGTGACTGAACAGGAAGTCGAGGAAATTAAGAGGGAAAGAATTTCAGTGCCGAGTGAGGAAGGAAAAGTGAAAGTGGAAAAGGAGCCAGAACCTGCCCCGGAGGTTTCACTCCCATCCGTTGAGCCAGCACCAGTTGACAAAACATTACGGAAAGTTGAAGTAGCCTACTTTTATCCACAAGACCACAGTAAGGAGTTTGAAGAACTCAAGGCGCAATTTGATGAGGTATTAAAGAAACATAAGTTGAAATTCCAGTTGGAGGCAGTTTTTGAGAAAGAATATATAGCTGAAAAGAGAATAAATTATGGGATGTTTGCTGAACTCTGTAAAACAGGCAAAGTGAGAATTGCTGTAGTCTTAGGACCTTCACCGGGGAGTAGTTTATCAACGGATGAGTTTTCGAGAATGTTGGGAGCAATCCTGGGTGACGCAAATGTTTCTCTTCATTTAATTCCTTATATTGAGGTAAAAAAAGGGTATAAATATCTTAATATGCTTCTGGATATTGCCATGTTGGGGCACAAGGAAATTTTCCAGAAGTAGTAAGGGTAGCGCGAGTGGTGGGTATAAAGGTTCGATTCATCTGTACTGAGCTTGTCGAATGTATCGACCCTCTGAGCGAAGGTGGTTGTCCCGATGAATCGTGACGGCTATAGCAAGGGATAATTGAGAGGAGGAGAATGGCCAAGATACTGATAGTAGAGGACGACCTTACTACTGTGCAGTTGATTGAGTTTCTTTTAAAGAAGAACAAGTTCGAAGTTCTTGTTGCTTGTAATGGAGTAGAGGCTTTGCAGATAAGTAGAGAAGAGAAACCAGATTTGATATTGATGGATGTTATAATGCCCAAGATGGACGGAATTGAAGCTATTGAGAAATTACAAGAAGATGAGAATACTCGCGGTATCCCGATTGTAATCCTTTCAGCTTTAGGACAAGAGATGGATGTGATGAGAGGGTTGCAAGCGGGAGCCTCAGGCTATATCGTTAAGCCTTTTAGTCCCAATGAGTTACTTGAGGAAATAAAAGCGAAACTGGAACAAAAGTAGCTCACAACTTGGTCCGCTCGGGGAGGCAAAGCTTTCGCTTTGCTGCTACAATTTTAAAATCCTCAGTGAGGGTCTAGCCGAAGAGATAGTTGTTGGAAAGCAGGAGGAAAAAATGTCGAAAGGAAAAGTTTTAGTTATAGAAGATAACCTTCAAACGGTGAAATTAGTTAAGTTTATTTTAGAAAAGAATGACTATTCGACAATTTCAGCAAAAGACGGGAAAGAAGGATTACGAATGGCGAGAAAGCGGAAACCCGATTTGATAATTCTCGATTTGATGCTTCCGGAAATGGACGGATATCAGGTTTGTGAAGCTTTGAAGGCCGATCCAAATACTAAAGATATACCGGTTTTAGTGCTGACCGCTCTTGATACGGGTCCAGATTTTGAAAAAGCTTTAGAGAAGAAGGCTGACTGGTATATAACCAAGCCTTTCGAAGCCCAACACCTGTTAAGACGCGTTACTTATTTAATTGAAAAGAGAAGAGAAGATGAAAAGAAATGAAGAGGTCGAGAAACTGAAAGGGATGGCGAGACAGGTAAGGAAAGATATCATTGAAATGCTTGCTGAGGCAGGGTCGGGCCATCCGGGTGGGGCTCTTTCGGCATGTGATATTATGGTAGCTCTCTATTTCTCTGTGATGAGACACGACCCTCAAAATCCTCAATGGGGAGAGAGGGACAGGTTCATTCTTTCTAAGGGACATAGTTGCCCTGTCATGTACGCTTGTTTAGCACGAGCTGGATACTTTCCCTTGGAAGAACTTAATACTCTGAGAAAGCTGGGTAGCCGGCTCCAAGGTCATCCTTCTAAAAGTGACGGCTTACCTGGAATAGAAGTCTCCACTGGGTCACTCGGACAGGGTCTCTCCATCGCAAATGGTATTGCCCTGGGACTCAAGCTGGATAGAATAGAAGCTCGCGTTTACTGCTTGATGGGTGATGGCGAGATGGAGGAAGGACAAATCTGGGAAGCGGCAATGGCGGCTTCCCATTACCACTTAGACAATCTCTGTGGAATTGTCGATAACAATGGATTGCAGATAGATGGACCGATTGACGAGATAATGAGTCCAAATCCCATCGCTGAAAAATGGAAGGCTTTTGGCTGGAATACTATCAAAATTGATGGGAACAAAATAGAAGAGATCCTTGAAGCATTTACCGAAGCGAAAAGAATTAAAGGAAAACCAACAGTTATAATTGCAAAAACCATAAAAGGGAAGGGTGTCTCCTTTATGGAGAATGTGGTTGAATGGCATGGGAAAGCGCCTTCGAAGGAACAAGCGAAAGTTGCCTTGAAAGATTTAGAAGGTTCCTGAGTACTCTTCCTATCTATCCTTTCACAGTGAGGCTGGAGTCCTTCCATCATCATTACGAGTCCCGATTGAAAATCGGGATTTGTATCTTTATTAATGGCATCGAAAAGAGAGAATACGATCAATGTTTAAGATGAAAGCAACAAGAGATGGATATGGAGAGGGTTTGGTAGCTCTGGGAGAAAGGAATCCTCAGGTAGTGGTTTTGTCAGCCGACCTTACCGATTCCACGAGAGCTTCAATGTTCAAGGAGAGATTTCCAGAAAGGTTCTTTACAATGGGAGTTGCTGAAGCTGATATGATTGGTACTGCTGGTGGATTATCTTTAGTTGGCAAGATTCCCTTCTGTTGCAGTCTCGGAGTTTTTGCTTCTGGCCGCGTCTGGGATCAAGTGAGAGTCACAGTCTGTTATAGCAATCTAAATGTAAAGATAGGCGGAAGTCACGGAGGAATTTCGGTTGGTGCTGATGGTGCTAGCCATCAGTCTATTGAGGAGATTACTCTTATGCGAGTTTTGCCGAATATGAAAGTGGTCGTCCCCTGCGATGCTATTGAGACAAGAAAGGCTACCATTCAGGCAGGGGAGGTATTCGGACCGGTCTATATAAGATTTGGAAGACCGGCTATCCCGATAATTACTACAGAAGATACTCCATTCCTTCTTGGTAAGGCAATAACAATACGGGAGGGTATGGATGTGGCAATCTTTGCTTGCGGGATTATGGTTTATGAGGCCTTAGAAGCAGCAAAGGAGCTGGATAAAATGGGAATTTCTCCACGGGTTATCAATCTACATACAGTGAAGCCCATCGATGAGGAGATAATTTTTAAAGCAGCAAGGGAAACAGGCGCCATTGTTACTGCTGAAGAGCATCAACTTTCCGGCGGATTTGGTAGTGCAGTGGCCGAGGTGGCGGTGCAGCAGTTTCCCGTGCCAGTAGAAATGGTGGGAATTAAGGACCGGTTCGGCCAGTCTGGAAGTCCTGAGGAGTTAATGCAGGATTTCGGGTTGACACGCTTCGATATTATAAAAGCAGTAAAGAGAGTATTAAAAAGAAAATAGCTCTGCTTCGTAATTTGAATTTGTAATTTCTATTGTGGAATTTGAAATTTGTAATTTGTAATTTGTAATTTGTAATTTGAAGAGGTATAGTTGGAGCCCTTTACAATAGCTATACTGCTCGTTGCTGTAGCATTGTTTTTTGATTATAGTAATGGTGCTCACGATTCCCCGAATATCGTCGCCACCATGGTTTCTTCTCGCGCAGTATCACCTGTCTGGGCATTAATCATCGCTTCCTTATTTGAGTTTATGGGAGCCTATTTTCTGGGAACAGCTGTGGCCGAGACAATAGGGAAAGGAATTGTTAGCCCTGAAATTATTAAGGTAATCCCCAACGGTATTATAATAGTATTTGCTGCTTTGATAGCTGCCATTACCTGGAACCTCTTCACCTGGTATTTTGGAATTCCCACCAGTTCTTCGCATGCCTTGATTGGAGGTCTCCTGGGTGCATTTGTCGCTGCCAGGGGAATCTCGATTGTTAACTGGAATAGAGTATTAGGTATACTCTTAGTCCTGGTAGCATCTCCCATAGTCGGTTTACTTCTTGGTTTTCTATTTACAAAGATTGCTTACTTCTTTTCTCAGTGGTCTTCTCCCGGTGCCAACACTCTATTTAAGAGATTACAGCTTGCCGCTTCGGTTCTTCTGGCTCTTTCCCATGGAACAAATGATGCTCAAAAGACAATGGGAGTTATTACATTTTCTCTAGTCGTCTTGGGACTTTATCGGCCGCCGTCAGGAAGTTTACCCATTCCTCGCTGGGTAGTTGTTGCCTGTGCCGGCAGCATTGCATTGGGAATCTTAAATGGAGGCTGGCGAATTATTAAGACCTTAGGCGTGAAACTCTACAAAATTCGTGCTATTCACGGGTTCGCTGCCCAGAGCTCTTCAGCGATTATTATCTATGCTGCAGCATTTTTCGGTTTTCCCGTGTCCACAACCCAGGTAGTTGCTTCAACAATTATGGGTGCAGGTTCAGCGGAGAGGCCGAAGGCTGTCAGATGGAAAATGATCAGGGAAATTTTGATTACTTGGTTAGTTGCAATTCCAGTTGTGGCCATACTGTCCATATTCGTCTACCTTCTTATTAATAGATTGTTGTAAGGGAGAGACATTTATGCGAGTATTTCCTAAAAAGAGAGATTTCTTCAAGATGCTTGCCGACCAGGCAGTAAAGACTGAAGAAGGAATGGCTGCTCTGAGAGATTTCATCGAGGAGGTAACAGAGGAGAAAGGCAAGATGGTCAAAGAGATTGAGAAAGAGGCTGATGAAGCAAGACGCATTCTGGTTGAGGAATTAACTAAATCATTTGTTACACCAATAGATAGAGAAGATATCTTTGCCCTTTCTCGGGCTATCGACGATATGGTCGATTATGCGAAAAGTACAGTCGATGAAATGTTACTTTTTAAGGTGGAGACAAACGAGCATTTGAAGAAGATAGCACAGGCTCTCTGTGAATCTGCTAAACATTTAAGTTTGGCTGTAGAGGAGTTGAAGAGAAGAGAGAAATCATGCCTCCAGCATCTCATAAGAGCAAAGAAGATGGAGAACTATATAGAACACCTCTATCACGAAGCACTTGCAGAATTGTTCCAGAGTAAAGATTTCATCTATATTTTGAAATTGCGGGAAATTTACAGGCATCTCTCAAATGCGGCAGACAGGGGAGACGAAGCCGCCAATATCATCGGCGATATTGTTGTAAAGATTACTTAGGAAATGATTGGGGAAACTTTAAAAGCATTAGAGAAGATAGTAAAAGCTAACTACTCCAGAGTCCTGGGCAAGGCAAAAGTTGGCCTAATTTTAGGTTCGGGTCTGGGAGGAATTGCTGATGAGGTTGGAGAAGCCTGTACGATTCCTTATATTCAAATTCCCCATTTTGTTCATCCCACTGTAGAAGGCCATGCTGGAGAGATGGTTCTCGGCAAATTGGAAGGGAAAGAGGTCTGTGTAATGAAAGGAAGAGCCCACTTCTATGAAGGTTACACTATGAGAGAAATTACTTATCCCATAAGGGTAATGGCTGGTCTGGGAATAGAGAATCTAATCATCACTGGTGCAGCAGGAGGAATAAATGAGGATTTTAAGCCAGGAGACCTGGTACTGATTACGGACCATATAAATTTTATGGGAGATAATCCCTTGATAGGAGATAGAACCTGGGGCCAGACAATCGCTTTCACGGATATGAAAAGTGTCTATGATAAAGCTTTGATTGGTATCGTCTTGACTTGCGCTAAAGCTCTAAAGATTAGAGTTCAACAGGGTGTTTACATTGGTGTGAGAGGCCCTTCTTACGAGACCCCAGCAGAAATAGAGATGGCTCGCAGAATGGGGGCGGACCTGGTGGGTATGTCAGTTGTGCCCGAGGCAATTATAGGTAAACATCTCGGATTGAAAATTCTCGGCATTTCCTGTGTGACCAATATGGCAACGGGAACCTCGAAAGAACCAATGAGCCACCAGTTTGCTTTGAGAGTAGCAGAGAGAGCAAAGGCGAAACTCTCCAGATTATTGAGAGAAGTAGTAAAAAGAATATAGTTTACTTGGAAAATAGGTTGTTGCGAGCGACTGAAAGGAGCGTGGTCCCGATAAATCGGGACTTCGGTCGCGGAGTTTATCCCGCACAATAAATGTGCGGGGCTCCTCGCAACGACAGTCGTCCTCGTTTTTTGGCTGAAATTCTAAGCATTTTTCACAAATTATTTTCTGCATATTGGGAAGTGAGTGTAGTTAGAGTCGCGTAGGGGCGAGCTTGCTCGCCCACCGCGTAGTGGCCGACCTTGGTCGGCCCGATTACTGGAAGCGAACGTC
>CAZJWT010000015.1:0-16682 GCA_964550005.1 uncultured Clostridia bacterium
AAGGGGATGAATTACTAGTTATCGCAGATGGGCCTCTTGGACTTACCTTCCCTGAGAACCCTTTCATCAAATATTGGGAAACAGAAAAGACTGGTTATTGGGGGAATCACCAAAGAAATGAGGCACTTAAAATTGCGAAAGGTGATTACATCATTTTCCTCGATGCCGACGATTGGTACCTCGAAGGGGCACTCGATAAGATTAAAGCACAAGTTAGTAAAGACCCGAAACGGGTTCACTCTTTTGCTATCCAAGGACACTCAGGATACGTAAAGTCCCTTACTGGAGCGTGGCCATTAGTTAATCTCCCCATTGGTAATGGTATGGTAGCCCTTCCTAACGTTAAGGAGTGGCTTGTTGAATATGGAACTGACCCACATGAAACTGGTGGAGACTCAGATTGGCAGATGCTTAGACAAGTGATTGCAAATTCGGGGGCCTTACCAATTCACCACCTAATATTAACTTATGCGGACGGTGGCATTCGTGGCGCTGGTTAGAGATGAAGATGTAGTTCAATTTGTTGTAAGCCGTTTTACTCACGCAGAACGTAGTTACTCAGGACTTGCTCAGAAGATGGGTGAGTGGTATCATTCGTTCCGTGGGTGGAAGAAGGCAAAAATAGAGGAACACCGGAATGAACTTATCGTCCCGGTGGCCTTGGCATTACTAGAGGTTGACGTTTCAAGGAAGGTAGGCCTCACCGCGAGCGGTTGGCCTATCTGTCAATTCGTTGGGTATGACCCAGCCAACCCTAAGCCCGCAAAGAACATTGAAACTATCGTTTCTGCGCAAGCCGAAGATTGTGACTTTTACGAAAAACTTTATGACTTCTACCTTGCGGCAGATATCATGGGAACAGGAGTCTTAAGGACTGGTTGGAAACACGAACACCAGATGATGAAGTATAGGTATATCAATCCTATCACCGAGCAAGAAGAAGTTGCGGAAGAAGATGCAACCCTCTTCGATGGTCCTGACATTGACTTTGTAGACCCAAGAGATTCCATCCCTCAACCCTCTGCCCGTAGGTGGAGAGACGCTAAGTGGCATGTCCATAGATATTGGCTTGACCTGATGTATGACTGCTGGGAGAGAAATCTTTACGGGGGGCTCAAGAAAGTTGAACAGATGCTGGGAATTGAAAGGTGCCTGAAAGATGTAAATGGCTGGGTAGCTATGGAACTATGGGACCAATACGAAAAAGAAAATAACAGAGAGGCTCTTCAAGTGTTGCTGGAATATAATAAAGAGGACATTATTAATCTTCCTATCTTAATGGAAAAGCTCGGCAAAGAAGGTGGTGATTAGTATGGCGGGGAAAGTACCAGCCAAGAGAGAGAAGAAGAAGCCAAAAAAGAAGAAAGAGTAACTGTAGTCCTCCCAACCGTTGTAGGGGCTCAATTTATTGAGCGAGTATCACCATCCTACCAACCCAGTGTTGGTAGTGTAGGGCTTTATGCCCGTAACTAGGATGAAGGGATAGTTTTCGGAGTCGCTCGGTCAGTAAAACCTTGCTCTAATTCCGCCAGCGCTGGGGCCAAACCTGGCGGAATTGAAGCTCCTGTAACTATCCCTTCATCCTTGGAATAATCGGTAATGGGTAATGGTAATTTTTGATTTTTGATTTTTGATTAGTAGTGTAGGGCTTTATGCCCGTGCATCTCTGCCTTAGATAACGACTGATGAACATCTCAATTCGTGGGAAAGAGTATGAAATTATCGAAGAACCGCAGAGGCATGTAGTAGTACCCACCAAGAAGGAACTTCATGGATGGTGGCCTGGAAAGAGAGAATGCACTTCTGAGAGAATGCTCATCAATCCCTACAATGGTTGCGGGATAGGATGCTTTTTCTGTTACTCATTAGCATTTCCTGGCCATTTTCAAACCTTCCGAAAAGAAAATGTAATCATTGTTGCTAAAGACTTCGACAAAATCGTTTCAGACCAACTCGACTCCATTAATGTTGCTTCCTGCGGTTATCTTTCTCCAGTGAGTGACCCATTTCAGCCTGTAAACAACCTTTACCATCTCTCCGAAAAAATAATCAGAGTCTTTGTAGAAAGAAATATTCCCATAGAATTTATCACTAAGGCAGAAATTCCTGAACAGATAATCGAGTTAATAAGAAAGCAGAAACATTCATTCGGGCAAATATCTTTCCTATCCATAAACGAGAATTTGAGGAAGATTTTGGCACCTCGAGGGGCTTCCAATGATGTCCTATTTAGAAACCTGGAGAGAATGGCAAAGAAAGCAATTTATGCCGTGTGTCGAATAGACCCCATATTCCCCTATCTTACAGATAATAAAAGGGATTTTGGACAACTAATTAAGAGAGCAAAAGATTCAGGAGCTAAACACATAATTGCTAGCGTCCTCGACATTCCCATTAAGATTCATAGGGAAGTTCTCGATAAAATAAAGAGCTACTTTGGTGCAGGAACAGAATTTGATTACAGAAAACTATATAGAGAGAATATTGACGGATATCTCAATGCAAAGATAGATTATCGTAAGAAAGTATTTGACATCTTGCGAAGCATTTGTGAAAATCTGGGTGTCACCTTCGCCTTGTGCATGGAATATGAACTCATTGAAGGGGAACCCAGAGGTCTAAATCGAGAATTTGTTAGCTCAAGAAATTGTGAAGGGATTGACATACCTGTTTACAGGAGAGAAAAGGAGAAGTTCATTCCAGCTACAGATTGTCGAGGGGATTGCCTCAACTGTGGTGAGGCAAAATGTGGAATTACAGAGTTGGCTATGAAAACAGAAGGTTCAAAAAAAGATTGGCGACTCAAAGATTATCGACGCTGGTCCAGACAAATTAGTTGTGGGTAGTGTAGCCCCTTATGGGCGTAAATATATGGTTTAGCCCTTTGCGGGCGTCACTGTTTATGAAAAAACAGAATTTACATTATAGAGCAGATTTACTGGGAGAACTGGCTGGCTTCGATGTAACTGGTTTCCCTCTTGCAATTTTTCCTAAGAAGCACATTGCCCGCTCCAGTCTCATCTATCCTGCGGCAGGTGAAAAGGGTGAATGTGTAAACCTCTTCAAGGTTCTGCAAAGTAATCTCTGCGAGAACAACTGCTTCTACTGCGTAAATAGAAGGGACAGAGATTGTCCTCGAGTAGAATTCATGCCTCAAGAACTCGCTTCTCTTTTCCTGGAATACTGTAAGAAAGGGTGGGTTAAAGGGCTCTTTCTCTCTTCAGCAGTAAATATTTCTCCTGACGCCAGTCAAGAAAAGATGCTGGAGACCCTAAAGATTTTAAGGCAGCGCTATAATTACAAGGGATATATCCACTGTAAAATTCTGCCTGGTGTAGATACTGGTCTAATCGATGCCACGGGAAGATTGGCAGACCGGCTCTCTATGAACCTGGAAGCGCCGAACCAGAGGTGTCTTTCTGAACTAGCCCCGGACAAGAATTTTCATGGAGAGCTCCTCGATGGGCTAAGGAAGATTGCCTGTTTCAACGAGAGGCACCCCTTGAAAGCAGGAGTGACTACCCAACTTGTAGTGGGAGCAGCAGATGATAGGGACAGGGAAATCCTTTCCCTAAGTCACAATCTGTATAGAGATTATGCTCTTCGTAGAATCTATTACAGTGCTTTCACTCCTGTAGAAGATACTCCTCTGGAGAACCTGCGTCCCTGTCCTCCTTTGAGAGAGTTCCGTCTCTATCAAGCCGATTTCCTCTTGCGGAAATATAATTTCACTGCGAGTGAGTTAATTTTTAACGAGAAGGGAAATCTCTATCTGGATAGAGACCCCAAGTTAGTGTGGGCTTTAAGTAATATGGACAGGTTTCCTGTAGAAATAAATAAGGCTTCGTTTGAGGAACTAATCAGAATTCCCGGAATTGGCAGAATATCGGCCAGGAAAATTTTGGAAGTAAGGCGAAATACTAAATTAAAAGAACTGGAACAGTTGAAAAAGTTAGGCGTAATTACTAAACGAGCACGAAGATTTATAATTATAGATGGGAAATCTTATCCTGTAAAGGAGGAAGTCAAGCCAGAAATAGATAAACAACTCTTCCTCTGGGAAGAAATATAGTAATAAAGGGAGAAAAAATGCCTCTCCCCTACCCCCTCCTATACTCCTCCCCCCTTGAGGGAGTGGGATCCCCCGGAAAAAAGCTGGGGGGTAAATGGAGAGGGTCGGGGTGAGGGCGATTTGCTCTATATTTCCTCTCCCTTGTGGGGAGAGAGCTAGGGCGAGAGGGGTCTTTTCTATATTTCCTCTCCCCTTGGGGGAGAGGGTCGGGGTGAGGGGGTAAAAGGAGGACCAATTGGAAATAAAAGAATTTCAGAACCTAATGGAGAAAATTTACCTTTCCAGAGACAAAAAGAGAGGACTTGCCAGGACTTTTGTCTGGTTTATTGAAGAAGTAGGAGAGTTGGCCAAGCTAATACGTGAGGGAAAAAAGAGTAATTTTAAGGATGAAGTAGGAGATATTTTTGCCTGGTTTTTAAGTTTAGCCAACCTTTTAGATGTGAATGTAGAAGAGGCAATTGAAAAGTATAAACGAGGCTGTCCCAAGTGCAAAAAAACTCCCTGCCAATGCACCTATGATACCCCCAGCTTCCACTTCTAATAATATCAACGATACCCACCTTTTGTAGCATCCCGATTCATCGGGACTTTCCTGTAGGGGACGGACGCAGTTTATGCCGATCTTTCGGCATGCCGTCCCTTCCTTTGGGCGACCACGGAGTGTCGCCCCTACACGACCGCTCTCAAGCTACAATTCTTTGTTTACCTCCCTTTCGGGAGGACTCCAGACAAGGGTTTTAATTGACAAATTTTGCTTCTTTTGCTATTCTATTTTATACCGACGACAGAAGAACCAATAGAACACGGCAGAAAGCTATTCAGGGAGAGATAAAAGAAATGAAGATAGGTATAGTGGGAGTTCCCCCACAGGAAATCTTAGACAAATATAAAGGGAATGATTTCATAGACCTGGATACTCTTTTCGATTTTACTGATAAAAGCAAAGCTGAAACCTATTTACCAAAGATATATTGTGCCACAATCAAAAGCATTATAGCTAATGCTTTGACCGTAAAGGCTGACCTCATCATTTTCGATAATGGCTATAGCAAGTGTGACAATGGTAGGTTCGTTAGCGAAATTCTCAAGCGGGAGCTTAATATTCCTATAATTACCACTCAAAATAACGCTACTCGTAGACACCCCCAGACAATATGCGAAAGCGACCTCGAATTGAGAAAGAAGTTCGATTTGATAGTAGATAGTGTTGTCAAAGATGTTGATAAGTCAAAGTTGGAGTATATAGAGCCAGAGTATGGTTTCTGGGGGGTTCCTCCCAATGATTTCGGCATCCTCGACCTATTCCCCAAAGAGACCCATGTTTTTGGCTGGGCAAGGTGTATGGAGGCAAAAGTTCCAGCAGACCTGGAATTGGAAATGATGGTAAGAGAGGACTTGCCCACGGTATTCTATGCGCAGGCTTTCTGCAGCAAGAACTCCTTGGCGAAATATTTGGCAAAGAAACATAATGGACTTTACGTTGAAGTTGATGATGTTCTCGATAATTCTGTTAAGAGTAAGGTCGAAGCCTATCTCTTGCTAAATAAAATAGGGACAGTGCCCATTTTCTGAGGCTATATGCTATTAGGGGATGTGGGAACCAGTTATACCAAGATACTGGATACAGAAAAAGATGAGTATACAGTTATTAAAACTCTGGAGCTGCTTAAGAGTGACATAAGATTCGATATAGCCTGCGGACATAATGCAAGATTGAGGGCGGACAGAGTAGTTAATGAATTGGTTGCTCTGGAGAAGGGTAGCAAGAGACTTATCGGAAATGGAAATTTCCTGGTGGTGGATGTGGGAAGTAGAGACATCAAATACGTGAGAATGAAGGATAGTAAATATGAGGAGATGGACTGGAACGCTCTTTGTGGAGCCACTTTGGGATTCTCGATTGAACTTCTGGAGAACCATTTTGATGTGAAGACCTCGGAAATAGAGAAAGCTTTCGAGTCCCTGGGAGTGACTTGTGGAGTTTTAGGTATGGCTAAAATTTTCGATAAGATTTCAGAAGGGTGTGAGGTAAGTAATGTCCTGGCAAGCTTTGTCAGGGGGATAGCGAAGAATGTTTACAAATTCATAGGTGAGCCAGATTTTTTCTATTTAAGCGGAGGGTTATGTAATAACGGTCTGTTTATTAGAAGTTTCGATTGCAAGGTTGAACCCTTAGGAAGATTTGTTCCTTTAGAAGGATTAAGAGAGTTTGAGAATACTGGAGCTTGATAGTATGCGTTTTGGATTCCACATCTGGATCGCTGAAGGATTCTCTAAGGTTCCCGAACTGGCACGGAAAAGAAGGGCCAGGACAATCCAATTCTTTTCTCACAACCCCAGGGGATGGGAATTCTCTTTCCTCCCCGAAGAGGAAGTTAAAAAATTTAGAGAAAGAGTAGAAGCACTGGACATTAAACCTTTATTTCTTCATATGCCTTATCTTCCAAACTTAGCCTCTCCCAATCACAATCTTCATCTTCAATCCATTGATGCATTGAGTATAGAGTTGGAGAGAGCAGAAATACTTGGTGCCCCATTTGTAATTACCCACATGGGAAGCCGTGGGGAGGCAAGTGAAGCAGAGTCCATAGAAAGACTGATTAAAGCAATAAATTACTCCCTCGATAGAGTCCGAAACGGCGTAACTATAGTTATTGAGAATACTGCCGGACAAGGAAGGCAGATCGGATATCAATTTTCGCAAATTAGAACTGTGGTTGATGGAATAGAAAATGGAGAAAGAATTGGGGTCTGCCTGGACACAGCGCATGCGTTTGAATCGGGATATGACCTTTCAAAGAGAGATGGTCTGGAGAAAACCTTGGAAGAATTCGAAGGACTCATTGGCCTCGATAGATTGAAAGTTCTTCATCTCAACGATTCCAAGACTCCTCTCGGCTCCCGGGTGGACAGGCACTGGCATATCGGTGAAGGATACATAGGTAGTGAGGGGTTCAGAAACATTGTAAACCATCCAAAGCTATACCACCTACCCGGCATTATGGAAACACCTCACAAAAACGAAGATGACGATATCAGAAATATGTCAAAAATAGAAAGTCTTGTATCCTCTCACCCCAGCCCTCTCCCCTTTGGGGAGAGGAGAAGGTGAGGGGTTTCCTGGTCAGTCAAATATGCGAAGGTAAATAATTAAATGGTGGCTCTGTATACCACAAGGGGGATAAAATGGCTAAGAAGGGAAAAATTGCCCTTATTCCAATCAAGGGAATGGTTGTTTCTGAAGAAGCTCCTGCCTCGGTTTTTCCTCTGCTCGCTATGACCAGAGTGGTATCCTCAGCCGAAGTGATCCCTTTAATTGAAAGTGTAAAGAAGAATCGTCGGATAAAAGGCTTGATTCTGGAAATAAATTCTCCAGGAGGTAGACCTTTCCCCTGTAAAGAGATCGCAGGATGTATCAAAAGTCTGGGAAAGCCGACAGTGGCTTGGGTAAGGGAATATGCCACATCCGGTGGCTACTGGATTGCTTCCTCATGCGATAGCATCGTAGCCGACGGCTTGAGCACTCTGGGAAGCATCGGGGTGGAAGTCATTCGGCCCGACTTCTCAGAGCTGATGAAAAAGTTCGGGATAGATGTGGAAACAATGGCCTCGGGTATCTATAAAACACTGGGCATACCTTATAAGAAGTCAACCCCAGAGGAGAAAGAACTGCTAAAAGAAGAACTCGACACTATTTACAGGAACTTCATAGAAGAGGTCACTAAGAACAGGAAGCTAAACGAAGAAGTAGTAAATGAGATATCTACTGGAAAGATTTATTTAGGGGAAGAGGCAAAGAAGTTGGGTCTGATAGATTTTCTAGGCAATAAGGATAAAGCAATAGAGCTTATTAAGGAGAAGGCGGGAATCAAAGTATACAAGATTGTGGATTACGCCAAAAAGATGAGGAGACCCTTAGGTTTTCTAAGAAGAATGTTTGGCTAAAAAAGTAAAAAAGAGGTCAGACTCATTTTTGGACCCCATTTTTCACATTTTCAGGAGCAAAGCTTACGCCTTGCTGCTATAGATAGAATGTAAAATGGCATGAGAGGTCTAATTCTGGCTGCTGGTATTGGTAAGAGGCTTCGTCCGTTGAGCGATTCCGTCCCCAAACCTCTAATCCCTGTGGCAGGGAGACCGATGATTGAGTATAGCCTTAGAGGTTTTCAGAAGGCGAAAGTCGGTGAAGTGGCTATTGTTGTCTCTCCTAAGGATTTTGGGACCGTTTTTGAAAGATTGGGTAATGGATACCAATGGAATATGAACCTCACCTATATAGAACAGGAGAGACCTTTAGGCACAGCAGATGCAGTGGCAAAGGCCCAAAAATTTGTCGGTGAAGATAATTTCTTGTTAGCTTATTGTGACCATGTCTCCTTTTATGACTTCCGAGACCTCATCGACTCCCATCTAAATTTTCATCCTCTGGCGACTCTACTTATTAATAGAGAAGATAATCCCATGACCACAGGTCAGATAGTGTGGGAAGGTGATTTAGTCAAGAGAATAGTGGAGAAGCCGAAGAATAAGATTTCTGATTATGGAATAAGTGGGCTCTTAATTATTGAGCCCGATATCTTTAAAGCTATCTCTCGTATTAAGCCGTCAGCAAAGGGAGAGTACCACATTGGAGACGCATTACAGTACTTGATAGATAGGAAATTTGAAGTCCGTTATCGAAAGATTGATACCTGGCGGGTCAACTTGAACTCTCTTGAGGATATCAAGAGAGCGGAGGTTTTAATTCTAAAGAATCGAAGTCGGAAGGAATTATGAGATTTCCTGAAAAGTTTTTCCTTATCTCGCTTTCTATTTCTTCCATCTCAAAATCGATTTCAGTAAGGAAATGGATAGGGATGAGCGTCTTAACTTGAGCCTGTTCAGCAATTTCTCCTAAAGTAAGGGCTGACGTGTGCACTTCTTCAAGACCTTTCGCAAACCGTGATGGACAGGCGCAATCATGGATGAGGTAATCAGCACCTTTTGCCTCCTCAACAACTGTCCGGTTAAATGCTGTGTCTCCTGAATAGACACAGGTTAGCGAGGGAGCTTTAAGGTAGATTTTGAGTCCTATAGAATCGGGAGCATGCTTTACTGAAAAAGATGATACAAGGGTCTTTTCAGTTTCCAGAAAGAAGAAATTATTCTTATCAGCCGGTATGGTCTGGAAGGAAACTTCGGGAAACTTTTTAGGGTCTTCAAGCCTGTGAAAAGAGATAAGTCCTCTGACGAGAAGGAGACATTCCTGGGTAGCAAAGATATTTACTCTATTTCCTAACCTGTACTGGGAGTGCAGAAGAGAAGGTACTCCATAGATATGGTCAACGTGAGCATGGGTTAATATGAGGTTAGAAATTTGGCGATAGTCGAAGCCCAGTTTAGCAAGTTTCGTTACAGGGCTTCCGGGGCAGTCTATGAGAAATTTTTCTCCAGAATCATCCACAAAAAGAAGAGAGGTATTGTCTCTTTGGGCTGATGCCACTGCCCCAGCAGTACCCAGAAATAATATTTTTGCCATTTTACACCACGCAAATTATGATATAGGAAATATATATAATTGTCAATAATTTTGTGTCAGGTCTCTGAAAAAGTCCAAAATTGTTCATTTTATGTAGGGGCTCAATTTATTGAGTCCGACGATAACGGGTTCCGATTCATCGGAACCCCTACAAAAGAAAATGATACTTTTTCAGAGACCTCTGTGTGACGAGTAAAAGGAAGGCAAAGCTTACGCTTTGCTACTACAAAAAACAAATGTAGCTGCAGAGCGAAGCTCTGCTAGACGTATAGATAAGATGAAAAAGAATATTCTGTTCACCGGTAGACCCGGCGTGGGAAAGACCACGGTTATTATGAAGTTGATTGGCGGGTTGAAAGGAATCGGCGGATTCTATACCGAGGAGATTCGCCAGAGAGGGGAGAGGAAAGGATTCAGGATTGTAACTCTCAGGGGCAAAAAGGGAATCTTGGCCCACAAGGATTTAAACAGCCCTTATCGAGTGGGAAAATACGGGGTTAATATTGAAGATTTAGAGAACATTGCCGGGAAGAGTATTCTTCTTGCTTTAGATGATGGTGAGAAAAAGATTATCCTCATCGACGAGATTGGAAGAATGGAACTCTACTCTCCTAAATTTCAGGAGGCAGTAATTAAGGCACTCGATAGCTGCAAAAGAGTAATTGGCACACTCCAGGAGAGACACAATAAGTTTACTGATGCCATTAGAGAAAGAGAAGACGTGGAACTCATTGAGGTAACCTTAGAGAACCGCAAGAGACTGATAGAGGAGCTCAAAAAGGAAATCCTGTAAGCGTAGGGGCGACCTTGGTCGCCCAACTACTTCTGTACAGCGAAGTTCTCCAAAAAGGGGAAGCAAAGCTTCCGCTTTGCCACTACAAAAAATAATGTGCCTGTCCACATAAATCAATGGGCATTATTGCTTTATTAACAGATTTTGGATTGAATGACAATTTCGTAGGAGTTATGAAGGGAGTGATATATCGTATTAATCCTGAAGTAAAAATTGTTGACCTCTCTCACCAAGTGGATTCCCATAATATCCACGAGGCAGCGTTCCTTTTAAAAAGCTCTTACCCGTATTTCCCTGAAGGCACGGTCTTCCTCATAGTGGTGGATCCCGGAGTGGGAAGTGAGCGGAAATCTGTAATCGTGGAAACAGAAAAGTATCTCTTTGTAGCGCCCGATAACGGAGTTCTATCCTTTCTTATGGAAAGAGATATGAAAAGGATTATCCAGATAACCAATGAAGAATATTTTCTGAAGCCAGTGTCTCGCACCTTTCATGGTCGAGATATCTTTGCACCGGTGGCAGCCTATCTTTCCAAAGGAGAAAAAGCAGAGAAATTTGGACCGGGGACAAGAAAGATAGAGAAGCTAACATTTCCTGAACCTCAAATCAAAAACAATCGTTTAGTTGGTGAAGTCATATATGTAGACCGCTTTGGAAACCTAATCACCAATATTAACCGAGATACTTTTCTCCGATTCATTAAGGATAAGAAATTTCAAATAGTTATAGGGAAGGCGAAGATACCAAGAATCAGTTATTCTTATCAGGAAGGCAAAGAGGGTCTACCCATTGCCATATTTGGCAGTTTCGATAATTTGGAAATTTCGCTCTACCGTGATGATGCTTCCCGACGTTTGAATTTAGATAAGGGTAGTAAAATTTATACAGAAAAAGTTTAGGCACAAGGTGAGGGTGAAAACAGCCAGTTATACTCTTTCACCCTGTCCCTCTCCCACAAAGGGGAGAGGGAACATCACCATTGGGGAGTGATTCAAATGGAAATTGTCGGAATGGTGGTTTTTGTTGCCATTCTCTTCTTAGGGATTATCTCGCCCTTTTTCGGACTGCCAGGGACTTTCATTATTGTGGCTGACGCTCTAGTCTATGGATTAATCAACCATTTTCAAAAGATAACGGTAGCGTTCTTATTTCTCCTTTTGGGATTGGCAGTTGCGGGTGAAATTTTCGAGTTCTTCTCAAGTATCTTTGGGGCAAAGCACTACGGTGCTTCGAGACTAAGTTTGATAGGCGCCTTTTTAGGAGGTATTGCCGGTATCTTTCTGGGGAATTCTCTCCTGCCCGTTCTTGGTCCATTGTTGGGTGGGTTGGTAGGTACATTTGTCGGAGCTTTCCTTTTTGAACTATTCAGAAAGGGTGGTCCTAAAAGAGCTATTACTGCGGGACTGGGTGCCTTTCTGGGAAGAGTGGCAGCGATTTCAGTGAAAGTGTTTATCACTATCATAATGACCGTCCTGATTCTGACGAAAGTCTTATAAGGAAAGAAACTATGCTTGAATACATTGTTCGCAGGCTATTGTTCATGATTCCGCTTATTCTGGGAATTACAATAATTACCTTTGCGGTCGTTCATCTCTCTCCCGGAGGACCTGCCGATATGCTAACTGGACTCAGCCCAAAGGTGGGTGCTGAGGCTAAGGCTCGCCTCCATTATCTATATGGGTTGGATAAACCTATTCACGTCCAGTATTGGCTCTGGCTAAGTAGAATA
Organism: uncultured Clostridia bacterium; assembly: GCA_964550005.1. Classification (GTDB taxonomy): domain Bacteria; phylum UBA6262; class WVXT01; order WVXT01; family WVXT01; genus CAZJWT01. The sequence continues at coordinate 12,113 of CAZJWT010000015.1, forward strand.
GTGCGATTCGATTTTGGAGAGTCTTTTAAAGACGGGCGCCTTGTTATCATAAAAATTTTGGAGAGGCTTCCGGCAACCTTATTATTAAATGTCCTCTCCCTGCTTATCATCTTTTTTATTGCCTTGCCCATCGGGATTATCTCTGCGGTTAGACAAGATTCCTTTTTGGATAAGGGGATGACAGTATTTGTTTTTTTAGGTTTCTCCGTGCCTGCTTTCTGGCTCGCCCTGCTTTTGATGCTACTTTTTGGTGTAGTTCTGGGATGGCTTCCCATTTCAGGTATGCATTCCGTTAATTTCCCCGATTTTCCTTTCTGGGCGAAGCTCTGGGACCTAATTAAACATTTAATCCTGCCTGTCTTTATTTCTGCTTTTGGCGGGCTGGCATATCTATCCCGATATTCGAGAGCGAGCATGCTGGAGGTACTACATCAGGATTATATCCGAACCGCCCGCGCCAAGGGAGTGCCTGAAAAGAAGGTGATATATAAACATGCCTTGCGGAATGCTCTGATTCCCATTGTTACTCTTTTGGGACTATCACTTCCCGGGTTAATCGGAGGTGGATTCATTTTTGAAACCATTTTCGCCTGGCCTGGAATGGGCCGCCTCGGTTATCAGGCGATTATGTCGAGGGACTATCCGGTAGTTATGGGTGTGGGAGTTATTGCTGCTCTTCTCACTCTATTAGGTAATTTAATTGCTGACATAACTTACGCCTTTGTCGATCCCCGCATTAGATATAGATAGAAAGAAGTCTCTGAAAAAGTCGCTTTAGTTGTCTTTGCGAGGAGCAGGGCGACGAAGCAATCTGACACGGAGTGTCATTGCGAAGGACGAAGTCCTGAAGCAATCTCGTAGATTTATTCTTGAGGTTGCCACGGCTTCGCCTCGCAACGACTTCGTCGATTGCCACGCCCTTTGGGCTCGCAATGACAGACCAAAATCAGGACTTTTTCAGAGACCTCAGAAAGGGAAAATAGATGTGGAAGATTTTCTGGAGAAGGTTTATAAGGAATAAGTTGGCCCTGTTTGGAGCTCTTATCATTCTATTCTTGGCACTGGTGGCAATTATTGCTCCCCACATTGCTCCTTTCGACCCCAACCAGCAGGATATCCTCCACAGGTTAGAACCACCTTCTTCCAGTCATCCTTTTGGAACAGATGACCTGGGAAGGGACCTTCTATCCAGGATAATATACGGGACTCGAGTTTCACTCCTTGTGGGATTTGTAGCAGTGGGGATTGCCATCATAGTAGGGAGTCTCCTTGGACTTCTCTCTGGATACTTTGGAGGGTGGCTCGATACCCTGATTATGAGACTTGTAGATATAATGCTTTGCTTTCCCACATTCTTTTTAATCTTGATGGTAATTGCCTTCCTTGAGCCCAATATCTGGAATGTAATGGCAGTTATCGGGTTGACAGGCTGGCCTGGTTTGACGAGACTTGTTAGAGGTGAATGTCTCTCAGTAAGGGAGAGGGAGTTCGTTCAGGCAGCTAAGGCATTGGGTCTGTCAAATATAAGGATGATGTTTGTCCATCTATTGCCCAATGTAATGGCTCCCATTCTGGTTACAGCCACACTGGGAATTGGTGGAGCAATTTTGACTGAATCTGCTCTATCATTTCTCGGCCTGGGTGTCCAGCCGCCAACTTCCAGCTGGGGGAATATTTTGACAGCAGGAAAGGACTATATCACTTTGGCGTGGTGGCTTTCTCTATACCCCGGCCTGGCAATTCTTATTACAGTTCTGGCTTATAACCTCCTCGGTGAAGGATTACGGGATGTCCTGGACCCCAGAATGATGGCAGAATAAATAGAATGGAGTAGTCCCGATTCATCGGGACGTTAAAGTAATAATGGAAAAAGTACTGGAAGTACGAAATCTCTCAGTTGAGTACTACAAAGGAGGAAAAGTTATACAGGCTCTTAGAGATGCTTCCATCACTCTGAAAAGGAACGAGGTCTTGGGTATAGTTGGTGAGTCTGGCTGTGGAAAGAGCACACTTGCCCTGTCGATACTGAAATTAATCCCGGAAAAGGAGGGAAAGATAGTATCGGGTGAAATCCTGTTTAAGGGAGAAGAACTCCTGAGGTTATCCGATGAGAAATTAGTCCAGATAAGAGGCGATAGAATCTCTATCATTTTTCAAGACCCTTTTACTTCTTTAAACCCCGTGTTTAGAATAGGCAATCAGATTGCTGAATCTCTCGCTCTCCACAGAAAAGATAACCTTTCTACTTCCCAGATGGAGAAAGAGATAATCGAACTCCTCGAACTGGTCAAGATGCCGAAGCCAAAGGATACGATGTGGTCCTATCCTCACCAGTTGAGTGGAGGAATGCAACAGAGGGTGATGATTGCTATGGCTCTCTCATCCAAGCCTGAAATTCTAATTGCCGATGAACCAACTACAGCGCTGGATGTCACTATTCAGAAGGAAATACTCGACCTTCTAACCGAACTCCAAAAGAAGCTGGGACTTTCGGTAGTCTTGATCACTCACGATTTCGGGATAGTTGCCCAGATTTGTCAAAGAGTCTCAGTTATGTATGCGGGCAGTATAGTTGAGGAAGCATCGACTTCTGAAATTTTTCAAAATCCTCTACATCCCTATACTAAGGGGCTCTTGGAATCTCTCCCCTCAAGAAAAAAACCATCGGGTTCTCCCCGAGGTGAGAAGAGAAGACTTAAGGCCATTCCGGGGCAGGTGCCCGACCCCAGCAATTTACCTTCAGGATGCAAATTTCATCCCAGATGTCCGATAGGTATTGAGGACTGCAAAAGGGGAGAGCCAATGCTTGAGGAGATAGTTAAGAATCACTGGGTGAGGTGTATTCGTGCGGGCTAGCAGGGGTACTGCGTCTATTTCCTCTCCCTTAGGGGAGAGGGTTTACCTCCCACCTGTATCCTCTCCCCTTGGGGGAGAGGGTTAGGGTGAGGGGAATTGTAGCGGCAGAGCGATAGCTCTGCTAAAAGGATTGTAGGGGTGACCTTGGTCGCCCATTGATAAGGGAAAGCAAAACTTGCGCTTTGCCGCTACAAACTGTGGTTTCCCTTCTGCCTATGGGGAGAGGGTTAGGGTGAGGGGAATTGTAGCGGCAGAGCGATAGCTCTGCTAAAAGGATTGTAGGGGCAACCTTGGTCGCCCACTGATAAGGGAAAGCAAAGCTTGCGCTTTGCCGCTACAAACTGTGGCCTCCCTTCTCCCTATGGGGAGAGGGTTAGGGTAAGGGGGAAGAGAAAAAAGTGGAGGAAAAGCGTCAGACCGACGGAGTTATCTTAAGAGTTGAAAATCTGAAGAAGTATTTCCCTGTAGAGCGCGGAGTATTTAGGAGAGTTATCGATTACGTACGGGCTGTTGACGACATCTCTTTTCAAATCAGAAGAGGGGAAATCTTTGCTCTGGTAGGGGAATCTGGTTGCGGCAAGACCACCACAGCAAAACTGATCGTGAGGCTACTCGAGCCCACAGAAGGGAAAATTTTTTTCTACGGCAAGGATATCTCTTTACTGGGAAGAAGAGAGCTGGCTCGAAAAATACAGATAATTTTCCAGGACCCCTTTGCCAGTCTCAATCCCAGACTCACGATAGGAACCATCGTTGGAGAAGCAATTAAATATAGGTTAGGAACTGTCGGCGAGAGATTAAGGAGTAAAGAAATAAAGGAGAAAACAAAAGAACTTTTAAATCGAGTCGGGTTACCAGTTAATATTTTAAATGAATATCCCCATCAGTTCAGCGGAGGTCAAAGACAGAGAATTGGAATTGCCAGAGCGCTGGCTATGCAGCCGGAATTGATTGTTGCAGATGAGCCGGTATCTTCTTTGGATATTTCTGTTCAGGCTCAGATTCTAAATCTCCTGCTCGATTTGAGAGATTCTCTTGGATTATCGTATCTTCTTATCGCTCATGACTTGAACATTGTGCGGTTTCTGTCTGACAGGGTAGCGGTGATGTACCAGGGAAAGATTGTGGAGACAGATTCTGTCAAAAACGTATACGATGTGCCTCAACATCCATACACAAAGAGGTTGCTTGAAGCGATACCCGCTCTGGAACCTGGACTTCTTATAGAATAAGGAGGGAAATAAGAGATGGGACTAACGGGAAATGATAGAAAGAAGAAGATTGAGGAATTGTCCCGTAAGGAAAGATTGGCAGGAGGGTTACTCAAAATCGGTGAAATAGCTAAGTTGGCAGGAGTAGCTCCTTCTCTTGTGAGGTACTATACCGACATCGGCTTATTGACGATAGCGGGTTATACCAAGGGTGGCTACAGGCTATACGATAGGGATGAGACTATAGGGATTATTCGGCACGTGAAGCCATCTGTGGAGAGACGACGCACCTTAAGAGAGATCAAAGAAAATTTGGAGAAAGGTCCAAAGAAATAAGAGTCCACACGAAATCCAATTCCGGAGTCCCCCCGAAAGGAAGGCTTTGAGGTAGCCGCTCCGATTCATCGGAGCGTGTGGAAGCGAAGAAAAGTTAGTTTGCTCGTTGCTGTGTCATTGCGAGGGCGAAGCCCGTGGTCCCGATGAATCGGGGCTTCGTCGCTACG
>CAZJWT010000016.1:0-16311 GCA_964550005.1 uncultured Clostridia bacterium
AACACTATCCCTGATAATATTCTTACAAAAATGGTAGGCACAATATTTATGAACCATGAACCTATTAACACTGCAGCTCCATCCACTATCAAAAAAGCAAATACAGCGCCGAGTAGTAAATGGAAATGTCTCTTTGTTTCTGAAGATAAGAGCAAAATGGATACCTGAGTCTTGTCGCCCAGTTCCGCCAAACTGGTCAAAATTAATGGAATTAATATGTCTGGTATCATGTTCGGCTATTTATTCCTTAATATGATGGCCGGAAAATCGCATTCCTGCTGCTTTGAATATCAGGCGATTGTAAATAGAGGCTTCAACCCTATCCCATTAAATATTCCTCGCTTCTTACTTCCAAAATTCATTCTATTACTTTTTAGATATGCCTTCAAAAAAACTTAACGCTCAACCTTATAGAGGTTTTCTCCTACCTCTAACAAGCTGAAACCAGCCTTCTCTACAATGGCTTTATTGTCAGGAGTAATACGGTATAAATATACTGTTAACCCAGGAGATATGTTCTTTCTTTCATCCCATAAACACAATGGTTTACCTTCACACATGTACGCTTGAATTGCCTCGGTGTAGCTTTGGTAATGGTGCAATATATAGATATTATTTCGTTCCAGTCCCTCTCCGATCAGGTAGTACCAGAAGTATTCTGAATAAAAATAGCCCGGAGAGATAATGATTGCATCTTTTTTTACTATTTCCAAAACATTTTCTATTTCTTTGGCTACTTGTGTGTTATTATGCTGATTCACTTTACTGTAATTGGCAAATAGCAACCCGAGAGGGATCAAAACTATTAAACAAGCTCGGAATAAAAAACCTCTTTTGGACAGTAGCGTGTCGATTGAATCTAAACCTACCCCCAGGTAGATTGCCATAATAAGAAAGTTAGGTATGAAAAAAGCAGATATAGCCCAACTATCAAAATTTATTGCAAAAGACATATTTCCCAGAAAGCACAATAGAAGAAAAGTATTCACAATCTTGTTTTTGTATCGAACCATGCCAAATATAGAAACCGGTATCAGAAAAAGGTATTCTCTTAACAATAATTTTAGGAACATTGGTATACGCACAGAAACAACCTGGGCAAGAGAAAAAGGAAATATTTGTTCTTTGCACACATTCCATAAAAGTATTTTAAAATTTATTGTTGCCACTTCTAAATAGGCAACATGGGGCGCATGAGAACGCCAGAACAAATATGAGTATTGCAGTGCCGCCGCAACAATGAATAAGTTGACCCAAATTATCTTTCTGATGTCAGCAAAGACTTTCTTATCTGTAGCCCAAACAAAATAAACGATTGCTGGTAACAAGACAATCGCAGTCAAGTGATTTCCAAAAGAGAATGCATAGAAAGCACAGGCAATGAGGAGATCGCGGTCTTCTCTTGTTTTATTCCATTTTAAGAGGAAATAAAACACGATAGTCACGAATAGAATATGTAATGTATATACTTCAGCCACAATAGACTGGGACCACAATGTAGGAGTCAAACCAAATGTCAGCGAAGTAGTAAACGCGATACCGTTTTCTAAATTGAATAGGTCCTTGAGAATACAAAACAGAAAAAGAGACGAAGCGATAGAAAATATAGCGGACAATAGATTTGCCTTATAAGCTAGACTTCCGATTGGAAACAGCTTTGTAAAGAAGTGATTCAGAATGAGATAAGTCGGATATCCTGAGATATGAGGGGTTCCCAGAACCCTGCCTACAAATTGAAATTTCGCTACGTCGCCAGAATACCCAATCCCTGGCAATAATGTGGACACATAAACTACTCCCAATATTAAAACCAGGATACCATACCAAAAAATTGAGCTTGAAAAATTTTCGAATTTTTTTATCATATCGGTTTTACAAATCTAGAATTCTTACCTTCTTGCTTATAAAATTCACTTTTATTACTTTTGCTATCGCTGAGGCTTGTATTCTGTGCCCAGGTCGTACAATTTTACTTGGGTGTCGTTGTAAACCATTCTTATCCATGGATTCTCGGAAAGTATGTCTAAATCAGCATCGGTGACCAAATATCTAATGTTATAATCCCGATAAAGCAAAATATATTTCTTGTCGCGAATAAGTTGCTGTAACTCTTCGTCTTTTTTATTTACGCTTCTTGGAATTCGAGAAACGTAGCCAAACGCCATAGGCTTTCCGTGGATAGTTTGATAATATAATGCTAGCGTGGGTTCGGCTACCATATCCAGGATGCCTTCGTTGTCGGGTAGCTCTTTCAAGAAGTTAACATACGGTGGTACATTAATCTGAGAGTCCGGGATAGGTCTCGGTAAGTATTCTATAAAAAGGATTATAAGTAATAATCCTGCCAGCAATCGTTTTCCTATCGACTGTAGAAAAAGCACCTTAAATCCCATTGCCGAGATAACTCCTGCGCTAAGCATTGTCATTACCATCATCCTGAGAGGAACACCTGAAAGTCTTAGAGGAGGAAATACCACTTCAAAAAATGCGTAAGGCAGCCTTACTAAAGGAATTTCCCATCCCCATATATGCAATACCGGCCCTAAGCTCGTAATGGTAAAGAAAATGAGTATAAAATACCATAGTCTGAGGCCTTGAGCAGGGAACGTTCGTCTCTTAGCCCACATAAAAATAAGAACATAGATCACTGCCAGACCTATATGGACACTACTTTCATGGATATTGCCAGGTAGGTTTGACCAATAAGAATGCGTCAGATGACTAAAGCGCCAGTGTCCTCCAGGGATAAAGAGAGCCAGGAGATCCAAAGAATATTCGTTTGGTGCGTGAGTGCCCAAAAGTGGATCTCTGGTATTCAAAAGCAGGAAAGAAACTATTAGTGGTGCTGCTGTGACGAGAAAACCTACAAAAAAAGCTGTAAGAGGAACTAGATATTTCTCTCTGAGGAAGAAAAAGATGTTATTCTTCTGTATTCCATACCAGGCAAGTATCAGGCACGCTATCAAGACACAGTAAAGAAAGTAGTAGTAGTCACAAAGAATGACTGCGAAAAGAACTATCGCTGAAGCTATACCTGTAACAATCCTTGGATTAGAAACTAGCATATACCAGAAAAGCACGAACAAAGGGATCCATTCTAAAGAGACCAGTTGTAGATGGCCTTCAGCATGAGCAAAGTGATAATTTGAGAAAGTGAATATGAAGCCTGCGATTATACTGCCCCAGTATGATTTAGTAAAATAGTAAGCCAATAAAAATGCCGTAAGTCCACCGGCAACGAAAGAAAAAACGACGACAAAATTATGAGTCTCTATTAGCGACAAAAATTTTAACAACAATATTCCCATAAAGCCGTTAAATGGATTTAAAGTATGCCCAAGGAGTGAAATCCCGTATGGATAATGAAGATAACGAGTCTGCCAAAGTGGTTGATGGAGCTCGGTCAATGCCTTGTTTACCCACCAGATATTCCAAACATTTTGTAATCCATCGCCCTGGTCTGCAAAAAAGTGGGTAGAAAATTGTAAAATCAAAGGATAGGTGAGAATGCAAAAAAAGATAAAATAGAAAATTGCAGGAAACAATCCCATCTTAGCTGCAGTAGAGACAAAATGTTTCATATTCTCTTTGTTCATTTTTCCAGTAGTGCCAGTCCAGTTCTTATAGCAAGATTATACCAAATCCAGAATAACTTGCAATAAAAATCCGCACTGCCTCCCTGTGGGGCATGCTTCTGAAGCGACTCCCCCCTTTCCCATCTTTTTACTTGACTAGCCTGAAAAACTATAATATACTACAAATGGAAATGCTATTTAGTCAAAAGGATAAAATTCATGAAGAGGCGCGTCTCGATTTTTCTATCCTTTCTGCTTCTATTTCTCTTCGATACCTCATTTGCTCTCACCAAAAAGGACTTCCAACATTCTATGGACTTCTACCAGAAATTGGTAGAGAAAAAGGTTAGCGTGGAAGAGCTTATCTTTACATTAGAAAAGATTTTGGGAAAATACAAGGATATAGGAGTAAACCTAACTCCTGTCAAAGAAAAATTATTAATTATCAAGAAATTTAAGGTCTCCAGGGATTTTTATGGAAAACTTGAGGCAAGAGGAGCAACCCTCGATGAACGCATTACTGCTTTGAAGCGCATCTTAACTAAGTTTAGAAATATTGATGCGGATCTTTCTGGAATGGAAAAGAAACTTGAGCAATTACAAAAAGAAAAGGGAGCGATAGGGAAGGAACTGGAGGGGCTTGATCAATTTAAACTGGAGGAGACGGCGACATCAACAATCAAAGAAAGTTCTAAGGGATCTAAACCGAAACAAGAAAAGGTGAAAGAGTCTGGACAAGGAAAGACGAGCGGCTCAGAAACTGAAAGAGTTGAGGATTTTGAAGAAGAATTTGAAGAATTTAAACCATAAAATCTTGAGGAGAGTCCCGATTTCATCGGGACGAATGGAGTAGCGGAGCGAAGCTCCGCGTGGAAAGAAGAAGGTGGGATTATGAAGTTAGGGTTTACCACTGCCGTCTTTGAGAAAGAGCTAAAGGACAAGGATGTTACCCTCCAGGATATTGTTGAATTTGCTGAAGAGAATGTGCTTGAGGCTATTGAATTGAGGGAAGGATGTGTGCAAGATTATGATGGGGAGGCTTTGCGTCAACTCACTCAGCGGCATAAAAATATCCATTTTACTTATGCAATTAAGAACGACTGTCTTGATGAAAGAGATGAAGAGAAGGTTAGAGGAGCGATTGAACTGGCTGCCTCACTTAGTAGAGAGCCTATTCTCAGGCTGGTTGTTGATGGTGAAATTATCAAGAATGAGAAGAGGAGATATACTTCTGAAGAGAAGGCGAAGATAGCAAATAAATTGAAGAAATATGCTGATTTGGCTACTCGCCATCGGGCAATGTTGGGTCTTGAAAATGCCAGAGAACCTATGGAGGATATAAAATATCTGATTGACCAGGTAGGTTCGCCTTTGATGGGAGTGACTTTCGACCCTGGTAACCTCACTTCCATCGCTATAGTAAAGGAGGACCCACTAAAAGCCTTGGAATCACTAAAAGTTTCTGAAATAAAATTGGTCCATCTCAAACAGACAATAAATGGGGAGTCTCAGACATATATCTCTCAAGGAGATATTGACATTAAGAAATTGCTTGACAGACTCAATGGTATGGGATATGAAGGTATTATATGTCTGGAACCCAGAGCAGGAAAGGGATGTCGGGACGCTATAAAGTCAAGTATTGGGTATATGAACAGACTGTATGGAAAGCCCTGGCCATATTTCTAAATCTTCTAAATGTCGGGCTCGGGGACGAGCCCGACTACCGTACTAGGTACTCGGGGTCGTCTCTGACCCCGAGGTGAAAGATGGCAAAATTAAAACATTTTATTATAGACGGATATTGCTATTTTTTAACGAGTACTACTAAGTGGAGAAAGCAAATTTTTAATAATTTTGGAAATGCACAGATTTTGTGTGATATTATTTATAATCTTTGGAGAAGAGAGAAATTTTTTTTTGGGTTTCACAATAATGCCTGAACATTTTCATCTAATTATCATACCGAAAGGAAATATTGTTTTATCTTGGGTAATGCAAGAAATTAAGAAGGGTTCTGGCCGTTTAATAAACATTAGAGGTAATACAAAAGGTAAAATTTGGATGGATGAATTTTATGATTATGTAATTCGTGATGAAAATGATTTAATAAAACACTTAAATTACATTTACAACAATGCAGTAAAAAGAAGATTCGCGGAAGTTCCGTCCGAATATCCATGGTCTTCAGCAAATCCAAAATTTGAGACTGACTTAGAAGAAATTTTGTCGGGCTCAGGGACGAGCCCGACTACCGTACTAGGTATTCGGGGTCGTCCTCGACCCCGAGATGAAAGGAGGTGAGTCGCATGTACGATGTTGTAGCTTTAGGAGAGGCAATGTTGAGACTTTCACCGCCTAACTTTATGAGGCTGGAGCAAACAGCCAGTTTTGATGTTAATGTGGGTGGAACAGAACTGAATACCTGTGTGGGAGTCGCCAGATTTGGCTTGAAGACGGCGTGGGTTACGAAGCTGCTCAAGAGTCCTCTCGGCCGGTTGGTAGCTAACAAGGCCAGAGAACATAGTATAGATACTTCCCACATAGTGTGGACTGACGAAGGTAGAGTGGGAATATACTACCTGGAAGTGGGTAGCACACCCAGGGCAAGCCAGGTCTTTTATGACCGGAAAGACTCGGCTATAAGTAAACTGGTGCCGGGTGAAGTAAACTGGCCGAGCATTCTGAAGGGAACAAAGCTTTTTCTTACCAGCGGAATTACCACCGCTCTGAGCCCGAGCTGTCGAGAAGCTGCAATCGAGGCTATAAACGAGGCAAAAAGGCAGGGTTGCAAAATCTGTTTTGATATTAACTACAGGGCAAAGCTTTGGTCAGCCGAGGAGGCGAAGAACTGCCTTTCTAAGATATTGGATAAGGTTGATATCCTTGTAACTACACAATTTGATACCGAGGACGTTTTTGGCTATAAAGGTGCTTATGAGGACATAGCAAAACAATTGAAAGATAGGTTCGGTTGTCCGGTGGTTGCCATTACTCTAAGAGATGTACGCACTGTCCTGACCGGTGGCTGGACCAGTATTGCCCTGGCTGATAAACTCTATAAGGGCAAAACTTACGATTTAGAAATAGTGGATAGAGTGGGCACTGGGGATGCATATACTGCTGGTTTCATTTATGGTTATCTGACAGGCGATGTCGAAAAAGCTGTTGCTTATGGGGATGCTCTGGCTGCATTGGAACATTCTGTTCCCGGTGATTTCAGCTGGTTTACAGAAGATGAAGTTAAGAAGCAGATTAAGGCTGTTGGGTATAAAATTCAAAGGTAATGAAATGATAGGCGTCGGTCTCATAGTAGGGGTTCGATTCATCGAACCCGCGGGTCGGATAAATCCGACCCCTACAATAAATTGAGCCCCTACAAAAAGGCGGGCAAAGCTTACGCTTTGCGGCTACAATTTCAAAATCCTCTCCCATTGGGCGAGAGGGTTGGTGTGAGGGGGTGAGCTTGTGGATAAGAAATCGGAGCAACTTCAACTTATGCTTGATTGCGGAGTTGTGCCCGTAATTAGAGCAGAATCTTCTGAACAGGCTATGAAGATAGTCGATGCCATTAGAGAAGGTGGGATCAAAACTATCGAAATAACAATGACGGTTCCCAATGCTATTGGTGTAATGGAGAAAGTGGCAGCGAAGTTTGGGAAGGAAGTGCTTTTGGGAGCTGGCACTGTTCTCGACGGAGAGACAGCCAGAGCATCTATTCTGGCAGGTGCAGAGTTTGTTGTAGGGCCTTCATTAAATGAAGAGGTCATCAAGATATGTAAGAGGTATACCAAAATTGCAATTCCGGGAACGATGACTCCCACGGAAGTTGTCCATGCCTGGGAGATGGGAGCAGATATTGTGAAAATCTTTCCTGCAGGTGAGTTAGGAGGTCCAGCGTATATTAGGGCTTTGAAGGGTCCTCTCCCACACATTCTCCTTCTTCCCACGGGAGGAGTAGATTTGGAGAATGCTGGTGAATTCATTAAAGCTGGCTCGTGTGCCATTGCTGTGGGAACTGCATTAGTTGATAAAAAGGCAGTGGCTGAAGGGAAGTTTGAAGTTTTGACTCAGAAAGCGAGACAATTTCTGGAGGAAGTAAAGAAGGCGAGAAGATAGAGCTCACTTCCTGCTCGCTAAGACTGATTTTACAGCCTGTTTCTTCCTTCTCGGGATTGCACACAACAGATTGACCCCTGATAACTCGGATATTGACAGGGGTTATTTTTTATTCGACATCCTATTTATCGGAGAGGCAAGCCACCGTGCTTTAACGCATAGGTGAATCGTACGATAGTTCATAGGGGTTAGGAGTAGCGAAGCAAAGCTTCGCAATTATAACGCTCCGATGAATCGGAGCTACTCCAGCTTTTGCTTTAGGGGAAGCAAAGGAAGGCTTCAGAGGTTCTTGACAGTACCGACAATATAACATAATTGACCTTTGACTATTTATATGGTATAATTCAGATTAAAAATCGGGGGTAACTTTCTATGTTCAAAAAAATACTGATAGCATTTCTTTTCTTGTCAATTTTTTCAATAAATAGCGTTTTTGGTCAAGTCGCTTCTCGTCAGGAAGAGGACTTATATAATTTTGCTATGAGCCTCTATCAGGACGGAATGTACAAACTGGCAGTGGAGCAACTCGGGAAATTTGAGAGAGATTACCCAGAAAGCGAGAAGCTCGCTGAAGTGAGATTCTACAAAGCTGAGGCTATGTTTAAACAAGGAGATTATGTGGGAGCCTTTCTTGGGTATGGCAAGGTCATAAATTCATCTCCTGGAACTGACTTTGCTCGCAGGAGCACTATTCGTCTGGCTGACTGTAAATACATGGCTAAGAATTACACCGAAGCGATAAGACTATATCAGGATTTCATCCGAAGATATCCCAAGAGTGACCTGGTGGTGGATGCAAAGTACTATACAGCTGAATGTTATTTCAATCAAGGAAAGTATGGGGAGGCTATTTTAGGATACGATGAAATTATTAAGAATTATCCTCAGTCCAAGTATATTGACTACGCTCACTACTCCAGGGGTTTCTCGTACTTTAAGCAAGAAAAATATTCTCAAGCGTTGAATGAGTTCTCCCTGGTGATTAAATCTTTTCCAAAAAGTAGTCTTGCCGATGGGAGCCAATTCTTTATAGGGGAATGTCAGTTCTACCAGGGGAGTTACAAGTTAGCTGTAGTTGAATATCAGAAGTTGCTAAGCAGCTATCCTAAATCTACCTATCTTCCTCAAGCCCAGTTTAAGATAGGAGAATCGTTTCTCCAGCTGGGGAAGTTTTCTTCTGCCAGAGAAGCATACCAGAAGGTATTAAGTATTGCAGAGAGTGGTGACCTCCGAACCGCTGCCCTATATCAGATCGGCGAAGCGTTCTACCGAGAAGGGAAATACAATGAGGCAATTACCGCTTATCAGGAAGTTATCAAAACTTATCCCCGGTCCAGCCAGGCAGTCAAGGCCCAACAGTCTATTGGCTGGAGCTACTCAAGACAGGAAAAGTTTGCTGAAGCCAGGGCGGCCTTCTCAGATGTCATAATTAAGTATCCTCAATCTGACCTTGTCGTGTCAACTCACTATTTGATTGCCAATTCGTTCTATTATGAGAAAAAGTATGAAGATGCGATTAGAGAATACGAGGCTTTAATCAAAAGTTTTCCTACAAGCAATCTGGCCGACGACGCTGTTTACTGGAAAGGCTGGTGTTATTATAAGGAAAGTAGATATGATGAAGCGATCAATACTTATAAGGAAGTTGAAAAGAACTACCCTGATAGCAACTTGATGGCAGAGGCAAAGTTCCAAATTGCAGAATCTCTATTTGGAAAGAAAGATTTTGATTCTGCGGCGAAGACTTACCAGGAAGTTATAGGCCGTTATCCTAAGAGTGAGCTGGGTGACGACTCCTATTTTGGGCTGGGAAGGTCCTTATACGAAAAGGGTGATTTCGTTTCTGCTCACAAGGCTTATCAGGCAATCCTCAATGCTTATCCGAATAGCGACCTCGCTGTGCAGGCGCAGTTGGAGATAGGGAATTGTCTATTAAGCCAGAAAAAGTATGATGAAGCACATAACGCCTATACCATTGCTCTCAGGAACTACCCCAAGAGCGTTATTCAGGATCGCATAAGGTTACAGATTGGGTTGGCATACTATAAGGAAGGTAAATATGAAAATGCAATTGAAGCTCTTAGTGGCTTAAGAGAAGAGTTTAAGGATAGTAAAGTCATTGACAGGGCTATCTATTATATTGGCTGGTCATACTTCAAGCAGAAAAAATATGATGAAGCAATCCTCCACTTTAATAGTGTGGTAGCCAATTACCCCGAAAGTAGCATTGCAGCAGATTCTCTATTTAGAATAGGAGATGCTTTTTATAATCAGAAACAATATGGTGAGGCGATAAGGAATTATCAGAAAGTCATTGACCGATATCCTCAGAAGGAGATGGCGGAGTTTGCCTATTATGCTATTGGCTGGAGTTATCACGCTCAAGGCGAGGACGATAAGGCAATTAATATCTATAAAGATTTTATCGAGAAATATCCCAAAAGCAGTTTGAATGTAGAGGTGAGGTACCGGCTTGGGGAATACTATTATAGCGGAGATAATTTCAACGAGGCAGCGAAAATTTACCGTACGATAGTAGACCTCTATCCCAATTCAGCTCTTGCTGACGATTCCTGTTATTGGTTGGCATGGAGTTACTATATGGCTGGTAACTATAGTGAAGCAGCCAATACTTTCGAGATGCTAATAGAGAAGTATGCTGATAGTGAACTTGCCAGTGAAGCTCAGTTCCGCATTGGAGAATGTTACTTTGTGCAGGGGAAATATGTTGAGGCAATAACAGAATATGAGAAAAAGATTTCGAAACTACCAGAAGATACTTTCTCCAGTGAGTCCCAGTTTAAGATTGGAGAGAGTTATGAAAAGATGGGTAGAAAAGACCTTGCGGATGAGACTTTTCAAAAGACCCTCCAGAAGTATCCTCAATCAATAGCTGCAGCCAGAGTCCACTTGAGATACGGGATTTCATACGAGGATAAGAAAAACTACAAGAAAGCAATAGAAGAGTATAGATTGGCTACAAATATAGCCCGCAACGAAGTAGGAGCAGAGGCACAGAAGAGAATAGGTGATTGCTACTATTTCAAGAAAGATTACCATAATGCTATAGTTGAATATTTGAAGGTTGTCTACCTTTATGGCAAATACTCGTACTTTGCTGCTTCTTCTCAATATATGGTTGGAGAGTGTAATGGAAAGCAAAGGTTCTGGGAGGAAGCGAGGAGAGCCTACGCGAAAGTTATAGAAAATTATCCACAAACCGAGTGGGCAAGGAAAGCCCAAATCGAGATAGAGAAAATAGCTGAGAAATAGAATGTCGATAAGAAAAATCATCTTTTTTATGGGAATTTCAATTTTTCTCTTTTTCTGGAGCCCCTGGGCGCGGGGTGAAGAAGAGAAGCCAACTGAGGAGAAGCCTGCCTTCGAACTCCCGGAAGTGGTAATTATTGGAGAAGACCAATCGAGGGTAATTATAAGTGGAGAGAGAAAGGCACTCATCGATACCCCTTTTTTGAAAAAGGTCGAAGTTGGTCTGGAACCGGAGGGAAAACTTTTTCCTTTACTTGTTCTTCCTCAGACGAAGGACTTAAACATTACTGAAATTAGCTTCGCATATGGAAGATTCAATTCTCTAAAAAGTAGCTTGATTCATGGCAGACAAATTAAAGATAAAATTTACTATCTCTTTACTATAGGAAAATACAAGACGGACGGAGAATTTACTGGCAGGCGATATGACGAGGATACCGCATCTTTAGAACTGGGTTTTAGACCTGGTAAAAAGCTCGATTTGAAAATTGCCACCTTTGGGCTCCTGAAAGATTATCGCCTGTCCAATTCTGCCGATACTCAAAAGGTAGACCTCGTCAATGTGGAATTGGGACTGGAAAGGAAGTTAGGGGAGGAGACAAGTCTGGGGTGTCAGTTCTTTGGTCAAACAGCTCACCTAAAGAATAATAGTAAAGCAAAAAGTGATATAGTAGGGGCCGGGTTACAGGCGAGGATTGGTCTTGCGCAAAAGAACTCATTGAACCTTGAGGCTCGACTTTATCAAGAAGCGCTTGAACTGAGCAGCCAGAGGAGACGTTATTTGGTTAGCTCCTTTTCCCTGACGGACGAGTTTCCCCTTTTTGATAGACTATGGGTTGACTTAGGACTGGAATATAAGGAGAAGAGTAAACCCTTTACGGCCTTTCTTTATCCCACGGGCAGATTTTCTTATGAGTTGATTCCCGATTTTAACATCTGGGTAAGATATAAACCGGACTTAACAATTCCTGTTTTCGATGAACTTTACATAGACGATGACTATGTCAGTGTAAATTTGGACCTTCATCCCCAGAAAAGAAAATTTTCACTCGAGGAAGGTATGGAGTGTAAGTTCAGCCAAAACATTTCTGGCAACATCTCCTTCTTTCAGAGGAGATTTAGGAATTTGATTGCTCTTTCCGATGATGGCACGATTGGTAGTCTGGAAAATATTTCCAATGTATTCTCGGAAGGTTTAGAAACCTCCTTTGTCTATATGTCGGGACGTGAAGGAGTAGCAGACTTCAGTCTGCGTTTGAAATATGTATACGAGAAAACAGAGGATGAAGACCGAGTGGATGATAAAGTGCCATATAGGCCCTCCCATTCAATTAAGATATCGTCCCATTATGCTTATGGACCGTTGGGAATAGATTTATCACTTATGATGCAGAGCAAAAGATATTACAATCGCTCCAATTCTCTACCTTTCTACTGGACCCTGGGAACAGAAATCTCCTATAGCGTAGCAAAGGAATTTCTCCTCTTTCTCCAAGGAGAAAATTTACTAGGAGAGAAGTATGCTGAGAGGTTTGGCTATCCCCTCGACCACAGTAAATTTTTTGCAGGATTCAAAGTAAAATGGTAATTAGCAAAAATTGATTGTAGTGTAGCCCTTTATGGGCGTCCCGATTTATCGGGACGGGCATAAAGCCCTACACTACCAGAACCATTACGGGCACAATGTTCTAACTTAACCTGAAAGGAGGTTGAAATGCTCAACTATTTTTTTCGCGGGGGAATAATGATGTACCCTCTTTTTCTCGCTTCGGTATTGGCTCTGGCAATAGTCATCAATAAGCTTTATGTTCTTTCACAAGCAAGAACTAACGAGAGGGAGCTAATGGCTAAAATTAAAGAGTTAGTCAATCAAAAGATGGTCGAGCAAGCAGTGACTCTCTGTAGGAAAGCCAAAGGTCCTGTTGCTTCTATATTGAAGGCTGGCTTGGCTCAATACGGCAAAGGACAAAAAGCAATGGAAGATGCGTTTGAAGCTCAAGCCTTGGAAGAAGTTCCTCACCTGGAGAGCTATCTACCTGCTCTCGCCACGATTGCAACAGTATCTACTTTGATGGGGTTTACTGGCACAGTTACAGGAATGATTCGTGCTTTCGATTCCATTGCTGCTGCCAGTGCCACCTCCCCGGCAATTGTAGCCTCGGGCATTTCCGAAGCGCTGATTACAACTGCTGTAGGGTTATTTATCGCCATTCCGACGGTACTCTTCTATCGCTACTTTATCCATCGTGTAGATAGGCTTGTTTCCCAGATTGAGAGATACTGTAAAGAAGTGATTGAGATCTTAATTCCCAGTTAAGTCGGTTACCTTAGATTTGTAGGCACAATTTCAAATGACACAAAGTGTGTCATTGCGAGGAGCGCAGTGACGAAGCCCCGATTTATCGGGGCCACGGGCTTCGCCCTCGTCCCGATTGAAAATCGGGAACCCTTCGGGTCGATTTTGTAGGTCCCGATTCATCGGGACAAAAAAGGAGTCGCCTAGGGGCGAGCTTGCTCGCCCATCTCGACCAGATAAGGAGGAAGAAGATGCAATTCAGAAGACCGAGAACTTTAAGTACGCGTCTCGATGCTACGCCAATGGCCGATACTGTCTTTCTACTATTGATTTTTTTCATGCTATCTACGTCCTTTGTCATTCAGCCAGGCATCCAGGTTAGATTGCCAAAAGCAGTTACCTCTGAAATTCAGTTGAAGAAAGACCTCATTTTAACGATTACTGCTGAGAATATACTCTTTTTGAATGAAGAGTTAGTTACTCTGGATAAGCTCGGTGAAGCACTCCAGGCTGCTTTTGCTCAGAGGAAGGATAGAATCTTGATTATCAAGGCTGACCAGGAAGTCAGACATGGTATGGTGGTGCAGGCAATGGATATCGCAAAACAGAGTGGAGCCGATAGATTAGCAATCGCCACAGAACCAAAATTACCATAGATTTTCAGGAGACGGGAATGTTTGAAGATCGCAGTTTCAAGATTTCACTACTTATTTCATTTATCTTGCATTTGCTAATGCTAATCTATGTTCCAATAACCCAGCGCCAAAGACTTCCCATTGGATTTGTGGAAGTCTCTTTAGTCTCATTTCCGTCCGCAAGGCCTAGTGAGCCAGGTTATCAAAAGTCTATAGCTCTCGGTAAACCCCGCCTAGAGGTTAGTCCTGCTCCTGGAGTTGATGTCTGGACACCGGGAGAGGGAGAGCCATTGGCAATCCCGGGGACTGAAACGAAGATTACTCTAACAGAAGTCCCAGCACCTAAGCCCGAATTGGGAGAGAAGATATCAATGCTACCGGGCAAAGATAGATTCACCTTGGAGGGAGAAAAAATCACACCCGGACTTCCTGATAAAGGGGGTATTGCCGTGGGAAAGGGTGAAGCCCGAGATTTTGCCATAACTGGCCCTGTCTCTCGTAGAGGAATTGTCCGGCGAGTCTATCCTAAGTATCCTAGATGGGCGGAAGAGGCAGGAGTGAGCGGAGAGGTTCGCCTAAAATTCTGGGTCTTGCCCGATGGATTAGTTACCACAGTAGAAGTAACGCAGACTACAGGGTATCCTGACTTGGACCAGATTGCCAGCCAGGCGATGAAGAAATGGCTCTTCGAGCCCCTCTCCCCCCAGGAGAAGCAGATAGTTCAGTGGGGAACAATCACCCTCAAATTTAAACTGGAATGACTGAATAAAAGGGGTCAGAGTCATTTTATTGCAAAAATGGGTTAGAGCCATTCTAAATGATTCGGACAAAAATGACTCTGACCCCTTTTTATAGGTGATATCAAATGATTGAGGGAAGAATATTATTATTTAGTGATGACTCAAAGACCGCCCGGGGAATAAGCAAGACCTTGGAGAAAAGGGCCTTTACACTCTTCGAGTTCAGGGAGAAATTCAGCGTTCAAGGAAAAATTCAGGAAATCCAACCAGAACTCATTATTCTAAATCTTACTTCTTCCCCTGAAGATAATTTTAGAATTTGTAAAGATATTAAGCAGGGTAGAAATTCCGCGCACATCCCAGTAATTATCATCAGCAGTATTTCTCAAAACCAAAAAAAGGATTTAATTAGGGCCCTGGAAATTGGTGCTGATGACTATCTGCCAAGACCTCTTGATTTCGATATTTTCTCAGCCAGATTGAGGGCAATTTTACGCAGGATAAGTTACAGAGAAGAGCCTGAGGAAGTCTTGAGTTGTAAAGATATCGTAATCAATTTAACCACGAGGACTCTTCTGGTAAACGAGAAACCAGTTAAATTAACTCCAAAGGAATTTGCCCTTCTTTATACTTTGATGAAAAAGAAGAGCAAAGCTCTGGAGAGAAGATATTTGATGAAGAGTGTCTGGGACGAGAAGTATCTTGGAGACCCGCGAACGATTAACAAGCATATTGAAACCCTCCGTAAGAAATTGGGCCCCGTAGCCAGCCGACACATCGAAACGGTTGAAGGAGTAGGCTATATTTTTAGGGCCTAAATCCCCAAAAAGGGGTCAGAGTCATTTTTTGCTCTTCCCCCCGCTCTCAAAACTATCTTCTTACCTACGAGTTCTGAAATCTCACCAATAAATTTTTTTCTCCTACGATCCCACCTCCTTGTAGGGCCCCGGTTACTAACTCTAATTCTTCATAAGAAGCGTGTAACTTTGATTCTATTTTTCTCTTAGGTATCTTTTAGACAATTAACAAAAATGACTCTGACCCCTTTTTGCCCTTTTTGCCACCGCTCTGAAATTTCGCCAGAATTTCGCTTTAATTTCTGAGTATATAGGGTAATCTTATATTGGGACTTATGGCTGCAAAAGACCCATAAATTTCTGGGACCTTAGGGCAGGAAAAGACAGAGGTAAATAAAAAGGGAGCTGTATAATATTGAATTCTGTCATAATGACAGTATATAGTAGTGTGTGGCTTCAGTTGAAGTTTCCAGTGGAAGCCCGGGCAGTTCAGGAGCTAAAGTTTCTCAATGCCCGGGCTTTTCTTTTAGATAGGGATTGTTAGGTTGGTATTTTAAACCGGGTCAAGAGACTCGGCTTTTTTTTGTCCAAAAGTGAGAAGTGGCACTACTCACTTTTAGGAAGCAAAGCTTACGCTTTGCCGCTACAAAGAGCTAAATGAAAGGAGGGTCGCTGTTCCGACGAATAAGGAGGAACGGGGTAGCGACGTCCCGATGGATGAATCGGGACAGGTCACCGACTGAAACGGAGTGAAAGGAGGTGAGAAAGAATGTGCAAGCGAGAAAGACTGAGGATTGGTTTGCTCAAGATTGGAGAAATGGCAAGGGAAGCGGGGGTTCTTCGCTCCACTATCAGGTATTACACAGAGATGGGACTTCT
>CAZJWT010000017.1:0-16123 GCA_964550005.1 uncultured Clostridia bacterium
AGCCAGACCCCGCTACCCAAATTTATTAATTCTTCTAATTCTCCTTCCCTTACTCATTCTCAGTTTCCCCCTCGTCTTAATTTATCAAAAGAGACATAACAGAATTCTAAAGAGATACACCGAGCTCCTTACATACCAGAGAATCTCTGGATATCTGCCGGAAAACAGAGATTTAGTACACCTACTTGCCCGTCACTATAAGGAAGAGGAGATTTTCGATTCCACTTCTGCTTTAGCCTATGAGAAAGCAGAAATGTTTGGTGAGGCAGCGCTTTCTTACCAGAATGCAAAAGATTTAACAAAATCAGCCGAGATGTACGAAAAGAAATCCTCGTCAGAAGGAGACGATTACGACATTCTACAGAGATTAGCGCATATATATTACGATCTGGGTCAAGAAGATAGAATGGTAAATATCTTTAGGCGAATGGTGAAAGTCCGAGAAAAGCCCTACGATTTAAACGTTCTCGGTGAACTCTGTGAGAAGCTAAAAGACACCGAAGGAGCCATCACCGCCTACGAGAAATTGAGCCACTTAGATAAGAAAAATCCGGAATACCAGGATAAACTCCTCAAACTCTATTTTGAAAATGGCAATAAGGACAAATTCCTTACCCTTGCAGAGGAAGTGCGGATAAGAAGGGAGTTAATTTCAGAGAATCTCTCAAAACTCGCCAGAATATATATAGAGAACTCAATTTTTGACAAGGCTTCCGAAGTTTACAGGAAATTGACTGAAGAGAAGCCAGAACATAGATACGAACTCATAGAAACCCTACTCATTCAAAACAGAATAGACGAAGCGCTCAAAGAGTGCCAGAGACTCCCTCTCACAAATAGCCAGGAAGCAAATAATCTTCTCAGTCTCTACGGAAAGATAAGCGAAAAGAACCCTGAGAATAGCCAGATTCAGAATCTGATAGAAGAGACCTATCGAAAAGCAGAAGAGAAGGGACTGGAAGTCAACCTCCCTACCTCAAACCATGAAAGAGAAAAGATATCTCGCACTCCCGTCATCAATGTCCAGGAAGCATACAGCATCCTAACAGAAAAATCCTCCAAAAATCCCCCCTCCGACCAATAAATTGTAGCCAAAGAATTTACAAATTTTTCATTGACAGTAGATATTAAATTATGCTATAAAACTTTATTAGAGTATTAATTAATTTTTTCTTCCGCGGAATCTCTTGTCAATAAACCTATCTATTTTGTGCTTACCTTATCATATCTTAGTAGTTTATTATTTTTTGCCTGCTTGAAATAAGTGTATCAATACTACAAATAAAGATGGTTAGCCCAAAGCGCCAAGATTTTACAAAAAATTCACAAAAATTTTACATAACTGTTAAATTAATGGGTTAAGCTTATATTGGTAGAAAACCGATAAAGGCAATCTCCGAAAAAATCGGAGAGCGCAAAGCAATGGGGCCTTGTAGGCACGATTTCAAATCGTGCAAGCACGCGGGGCGATCTTGTTTGCCCAATTTCCTTTCTGACGGTTTGACCAGAGAAGGCTCGCCAGGCTGCCGAAGTTAATGGGGTAGTATGGCGAGCTTTTTTAATTTAAACAGAGGTGATGAGAAAATGGATAAGAAAACTCTAAAAAGTTCAATAATTGTTGGCATATCCTTGTTTATGTTGATAGTTGCCAGCCCGTCTCTGGCTGAGGAGGCATGGGATTCTTACAAAGGCTGGTCAGGTGTAGAAACTTGTGAGCCTGTGGAGTCATGGTATTTGTGGATCACAGCCGAAAAGGGTCGGGACACTTACGTTACGTTTTTGAAATGGTATAAAAAGGAATATACGAGTGGCCCGGAGGTCCGGTCGAACCATTGGAGAGTAGATAGCAGTCGTCTTTCTGGGAAAGGAACCGTTCTTTGGGTTGAGAGAGCTAAGTATTATTATGTTCCTCCTTCCTACCGCCCTGGATTCTGGACATGGATGATTTACCCGCAAACTGAGGTCAAGATTGCCCTGGCGAATAAAAACACTTTGCTTAATACGCTTTACCCGAGTGATGGTCAATGGTTAGGTGATAATGCAGAGCATATAAAAATTGGTGGGGCGGGATACGTTGACTCTAATTACATTAATGAATTTAAGATAGTAGATGAGCAGACCAATTTGAACTACGGCGTTGGAGGTAAAGAAAAGTACGATGAGTATGTAAGTAATGGAATAGAGGTACCTAACCCTATTTCTGAAGGCAAACATATAATTCGACCGGAGGTAACGGTAAAGACCTCTTTCACCGATTGGACGCGAGATCGGATTTATAGAGATTTCTACTTAACTTTTGTTAACAACACGGCTGTCACCTTCTATATAGACAGACACGACCCCGTGGCAATAATTACCAGTGTGAAGAATAGCGACGGTAGTCCTGGCTTCCCGGGACCAGAAGATTCAAGCACAACTTACATTAAAACTTCCAATCCAATAATTTACTATAGCCTTTCGGACAATCTTTCTTCATTAGGCTCGTTTAAAGAGGCAGATGCGTATCTCGAATGGAATGAAGGCAGTAGTGAAAAACTACAATTTCGAAGTAGTTGGGGTAGTGGGTCACTGAGATGGGGAGATTTGAGTGACTTTAATGTTCCAGGTGGTAAGAGATATATTGTATCAATAATTGCCTTTGACAAAGCAGAGAATATGAGCTCTGAGACGGAAACAATCTACGTAGATACTCATTTGCCAGAATGCTCAATTAGTTCTGCTGAGGTGAGAGATGGTGCCTATGTTCATATTGAGGGAAATGGTGAGCCTTACTCAGTATATGCAATCTATGCTCAGGATAGAGAAGGTAAGGATATTCTTCTAACAGACCCTGATGACTGGTCTACTTACGAGAGTATGAGTTCGAGCAAGTATCGGGTAAATGGCGTGGGCAGATGGGAATTTGATGTGGCGATTGATGGAGTGGAGGACCTCCTTCAAAATGAGAATCTTTTTAAGATTAAGATCAAATCCCGGGACTATGCCCAGAACGAATACGGATCAAATTATTATCAATTTACTATTGATATAAAGAGACCCACCCTAATATGGGAAGTCTTTGCCGGAGACAGAACTAGTGGTATTATTTCTGAAACCAATCCACCGGATGAAATCTTCTATTTCAATGAAGATATCTTAACAGTCAAAACAACAGCTCAGGACGAATTGGGCATCGAAAAGATTTGTTATATGTGCGATTTATATCCTGATTCCCAGACTGCATTCAGTGATTCATCTTTTCCACAGAAGGTTTCAGAAGACTTCTTTGTGGGCCCATTCCAAGAAAGCAAAGACCTGCACTGGCTTAAGGTGTATGCAGTAGATAGAGCGGGCTGGACTTCAGCCGCTCATACGCTCAGCTTTATAGTTGACAAGACTCCTCCTCAAAAGCCAATCCTCACTTCGTCTCCCTATGTCAATGGAGATACTGTACTACTGACAGGAGAGGGAGAGGTGGGAACCGATATAGAAGTATATGAGTTAGGTTCTCTACTCGCCTCTACCATTGTATATAGCGAGGGAAATTGGAGTATAGAAATTGATAATATGGCTGTGGGCGACCATTCCTTGACTCTAAAATCAGTAGACAGGGCTGGAAATTTCACCATTAACGAGAATCCCGTAAAGGTAACCGTACTTGTCAAAAGACCTCCTCCTCCAATCATTTCCCAGCCTAAACCCGGAGAGATAATTACTGATACTTATACACCCATATTCAAAGGCACAACACTTCCGGAGGGAATTGTGGAATTATATGATAACGGAGTGCGGTTCGGTGAAACTCAAGCGGACAAGGAGGGCAAATTCAGTTTTACTCCACAGAGAGCCCTGAATAACGGTTATCACAGCCTATCTGCTACAGTCTATAGGGACGGTGCTATTAGTGAAATGTCAGAACCGGTAGAATGGCAATTGAGTGTGGGTGGATATATAGGAAGACAGGATTTACTCGTTGTTGCTCCTGATGAAGTAGCGGAGGATAGCGAATTCGCTGTCACCGTTTATGATAAGGAAACAGGGAAGCCTATTTCTGATGCTAAGGTCACATTCTTGGGGGAAGAGTATACTACTGATGACAAAGGGAAAGCCGGGGCTAAAGGTTCCGCTTTTAGACTTGGGGTAGTAGCTTCTCCGTTAAGAGAGATAACAGAAGATATGCAAGGCCCAGCTTCACTTCGCTACTCTGACAAAGATTTCAAAGGCGAAATTAAGATGGCAACTCTTTTTGTGGAAAAGGGAGGAAAGTCGGCAGATCAAGACATCGCTGTAAAGAAAGGCGGCGGACATAAATTCGGAACATTCAACAGCGATGGAACCAATGATCGAGTACATTTCTCTGAGCCAGAAGATTATCCAATCCACATATACGACCGCAGGGGAAGAAGAGTAAAGACATTAAGTGAAAGTGAAGGCGCTTGGGATGGATTGGATGACAATGGGAATAGAGTGAAGATGGGTGTGTATATTTATCAAACTCGTAACGGAGAGACAGGGACAATATTTGTAAGAAGGTAGGAGCGGAAAGAAAAATGAGATTCGAGAAAAAGCTTATCATAATTCTATTTCTGCTCTCTATGGAGACAGCGAAAGGTCACGGAGAGCCCGTCTCCAGATACCGTTTTTACGACACCTATAGAAAGATAGAAGCAGAAAAGGAATTGGACTGGAAAATAAGGCAAGCCAGATCAGAGAACCTAAGGTTAGAGTTCGAAGCTAATCGTCCAAGATTCAATTCCAGTGATTTCGGCGACTACTTGGATTATCTAAATAAATCGGAAAGTCATTTTATGAATCTTCTAAACAGGCAAACAGAGGAATTGAGCGCACCTTATCTTTCTCACAAAGCCCTTTGTGACATCTCGGATGGATTCCAAAAACAGGCTAGAGGGATTAGTGCATATTATGATGAAAAGAAGAGGGAATATTATCATTATTTAGATGAATTAGACAAATTTTCGCTAAGGCGATTCTTTGGATTCCTTGTAGAAGTCACAGTAACTACGTTTACTGCAGGAACAGCAGCGCCTACTCTAGTTGGGTTGCAGGTCGTTAAGTTCGGCGCCGATGGAATTATCGAAAGCGCTTGCGGGTTTGGGAGCGAAGCCCAAAGAGCTTTCAACTTTATGTACGGATTCGGAATGTCAACTTATGCCGCGCTTCAAGGGTTCGAAAACGCTTCAAAATTGTGGGATAATGGACACAAATTTGCAGCCGGTATAGAATATGCCCAGAGTAGTAACGAGTTATTTAATCCTTTAACGAATGAACTTGCAAGGGAGAATCCCGACTCCTTTATAGGAAGAGGTCTGCCAGGAGTAATGGCTGGATTGAATTTATGTTCTAATGTTGCCAGCACAGCTAATGTGCCTGAAGGTCGTTATTTAAGCAAGAGCTCCTGGAAATATCCAGAGAGTGTCTTTCGGATAGGTTCTGCGGTAAACGATATAATAACAATAGATTATGCTATCCGTGGAAACGAGTCCTGGGCCGCGACTCATCCTGATAGCTCTTTTTATCTGCAACAAGGTTGCAGGTCAACCGATGCCGCCCAAACCGTAATAGCAACTCACTCAGGCACAAAAGAATTCAACAAGGCCACAGACCTCAAATTAGCTCAAGGATATGTAGCTGCTAGTATAATTGATGCCAAGCCAATATTTGAGCGCGTGGATAACGACGGGGTTGTTACTAAATCCCTGACTTGCCAGGAGTTAAGAAGTTCTTACATCGATAGTCCAAGAAAGGTACCTTCCAGCTTGCTGAAGAATCCTTATCAATTTGCTAAGCTGCGTTATGAGCGGGCTGGGAAGTTTTTACAGGAATATGTCGACCAGGCTCGGGTGGATAATCCAATAGCAGCAGTAGCGAATCCGTTTCTGTTTACTTATGATGGCAGTTCTAGTTATTCGAATTATGAAGATAGTTTTTCCTATTTGGACAGCATTTTCCTCACTAATAGAGATGAGTCAAGGAATTATGGACAGAACAATTCATACAGCCTGACGAACTTCCATACTGAGGCATCAACAAATTACATTTTTCCTGGGTGTAACTTTTCGGTCTCTACGACCAAAGATGGTATCACTTACAAAGACTATCTAAACACAGGGGTAGGTTCTGAATTTACGTTAGGGAAATTTTGGGAATATAGATCTGGAACTGTTTGGACTGATGGAAAGTTTAAGTTAGGGAGAGCAAATCATAGCGAGAGTTTTTCACTTGACTGGGGAAACAAATTTGCCAATGCTGATCCAAAAGCATTTAGCCTGATAGAAGGGTTAAAGGTAACAGGGCCTGAAGGGGAAATTTGGGAAGTGGATATGATTGGTGGACCGCGAAATATAGATGGGACGTTCTCTAATGGAAAATCACAAGGGTTTTGGTCTGGTGGCTTAGATAGACATGGACAAATTTTGCCTAAGGGTAGTGGTGTTTTAGTGGACACCAAACATCAAAATTATTTTGTCCAGCTTAGCAAAGGGTTTGCCCCAGAGAGAATATACTGGAACAATAATTTTACTTCCGATTGGGGCAGCAACTATTTATTTAATCAATTAAATCAACCTGCAAGGAATTTCTTCGAGGATTTTGGGAGTCCATTTCTGGAAGATTTCACTCCGCAGACTATTGCCCAGAAATATGACCCCTGGCTCCAGGACTATACTGTCTATGGTGGTGGCGTGGAACAAACTCAGGATGCCCTGGGAAGATACCAGACAATAAACAGATTAGATTATGCTATAGAGAGATTAGGAAAGGTGAAAGATGTCAACGGAGAAGTTTGCCCAGCGATGGTGGAAGGAGGGACCGTTAGAGGAGGGAAAATTGGGGAATATACATATGTTTCATCTCTGGGAGACCAAGTAGAAGGAGTATATGTGCATGATGTAAGGAGCGGAGAAAATATTATTTACACTTCTTTTTCGAAAGAAGATATTAGTGCTTTTGATTTGTATAAGGGGGAATATAGGAAGGATGGCTTGGATAGGAAGGTATATGGAGAGCCATTGAGAGATTTATATGGGAAGCGGGAGGAGTCTTTAAGTTTAGCCAGGAGTGAAATGGGGAACCACATAAGAAGTACAGCGATTCTCTCTTGTGCAGATGGATTGACCATAGAGAATGTAAACCACCGAGATTTTGAGTCTCTCGGGGAGGTAAAAAAAATAATAAGGGATAGACTTATTCCTGCCCAAAAGACAATAAAAGATGTTATAAAAATGCAAAGTTACATTGATAATGGCAATGATTGGAGTAATTGGGATTTTGGTGATGAAAGAGGGAATCTGGGAAATGCAAATGAACTTTTAACTACAGCCCGAGATGTTACAAAAGAAGAGAATATCTTAAAAGGTTACAGAACGGCTCCGTGGACAGCAGATGTTCTCAAAAATAGTGAAACTAAAATCATATCCAATTTTCAGGTCATAGAATCTGGGGGTAATTTAAGAAGAGAGAGACTCAGTTTAAGGGAAACTGAAGGTTGGGAAACCAAGGCAATTTTTGCACTGGATAGTTTGGGGGAGACAAGGCTTCTTCACCCTTCAGATGGAGAGATAGCGAGAGAAAACATAGGTAGGTTAAATGATAGGCTGGGAGAGAAAGTAGAATATGACCATACTTACTTTCCGTCAGAAAGGATATTCTGTCTTCAGAAAATAGCTCCAGCAGCAACCGCCCTGGTAGGCTACGCAGGACTGAAATTAGAAAGTAGGAGTATAAGGGTGGGAACCGGGCTACTTCAACTGGCACAAGGGAGAGTTCCCACCGGGTTATCGGCATTGTTTTCTCCCAAGCGAGTACCGGTAATCGGGATTTTTGGTCCTCGAGTTGGAAGGAGTATTTATGATTTATATGGCAAAACAACAGTTCAAAAGATTTCCTATAGTGACCTTGCTGGCGGAGTTCTCAGCCTTGGTGCTGCCGCCGTAAGTGGCTATCGATTGGGTACAGAAATTTCAGCAATGATAAAAGAGCCAATCTTTTCACGTCCGTGGTTTGATAGGTTGTCTGTAGTAGCGTTTAAAGGGAGCCACACCGTTGCAACTATTGGGGGGAAAGCGAACCCTTCGCTTTTGCTCCTTCCTGTCGCCTGCGTAGGTTGGGATATGGGATTAGAGCGGCTCACCAATGACCCAATAGCTATCGATACCGCCAGGGAATTGATTTATAGAGAATATTTTCAGTCAGAGGGGGTTAAATAAATGACTCAAAAAAGTTATCTATATGGAAGGCCATGGATCGGGGTTTTATTACCACTTGTTGTAGTAACGTTGATATTGTATGCGTTACTTGCCGGTTTTTGGGGGAGCTCGGGTAAAGACACCACTTTTGTTGTTCTAGGCTGTATTGCCGTGGGTGGTTTAATTCTGAGTATGATTGCGTTTGGGGTGATTATGGTTGGAGCGTTAGGAGCTAGAGTCAGTATCAATGATGAAGGTATCACATATCAGGAACCATTAGCTAAAAATCTGAGGGGGCAGAAAAAGATTATAAAATCAAGATGGCAAGATGTATTGGAGGTAAAAGAATATCTTGGTTACCTAGGACACGATGCCATAGTGAAGACAGTAAACGGGACTTTTCGTGTCACCTCATCTATTAAGGGTTATCGGGACTTGATGAGGGAAGTAAGGGAGAATGCTTCACATCTTCGACAAGTGCCTGGCTCAAAGTTTTTGCATCTGGTTAAGGAGACAGAATTAGGGGAGGTTCGAAAGAGAAGCTTACCTGTAGGGACTAAAATCTGGATTGGTGTTGTTTCAATAATGATAATTATGGCGTATATTTTTTTAGCCAGAGACTTCTATGACTATTTGATGATAAGTTTGGCATGGTTTTATGTAAGTTATCTGGTGCACACAAAGAAATAAGTTAATCTTTCCGCGTGGTAGATTTCTGAAAAGGGATTGGAATGGTAAATTTAAGAGGAAGGTGAGGGAAATGGTGAGAAAAATTGTTGTGGTGGGGTTAGTATTGGTGTTTTTGCCGGGAGTTGGTTTTGGGGCTTTTGATAACTGGAATTATGCGGGAAGACCCATGGCTCTAAATGGGTGCTATGTGGCTTTGGCTAATGACGTGAGCGCTATTTTATACAATCCGGCAGGCATAGCACAACTGGAAAGATTCGAAATTGGAGCATCCTACTGTAGACCCTTTTTGGGCCTGAAAAATGTGAATTTTGATACAGGAAGTCTTCTGTTAGCTTTGCCATGGTTTGAAAATTTCACATTCGGGTTAGGTGCTACTCTATTTCTTGAGGACAATTTTGTCTACCACTATCAGGAGAATATGGTGGCAATTAATGTTGCTTACAGCGTTCCGGAGATGTTTCAAAAGAGAGGATTCAATTTTGCCATTGGCTCAAATTTGAAAATTCTATCTCTGAATGCCCACGCCAAGGATGGGTTTGGCAATGATGATCCCGTTTTGGAAGCCAAGACTACCGCGAAACTCTCGCTGGATCTCGGTCTACTTTTGGTTTACAAGAAGTTAAGGCTGGGCATAAGTGGTCAAAATCTGATTCCTGCAGATTTCGGAGTGCTGGAAGAGGAGAGAATTCCCTCAGAAATACATTTGGGTGCAGGATACGATTGGAAAATATTGGGTAAGAAAAGAGTAACGCCTCTTGTAGAATTTCTCTATAAAGGTGGTGAGAGCCGAATTGGATTCGGGACAGAATGTGAGATAAGTTCAATACTTGCCATTCAATGTGGTATAGATAGAGACAATTATTCCTTTGGGATTTCTTTGGGCAAAATTTCTGAGCTTAAGAAAGAAAGCACAGATTCTGAAGAATTTGTCAACCTTCCTTTGCGTGAATCCTGGGCGCCACGTATCGACCTGAGTTATGTAAATTCGCGTAATGTGGAAAGACAGATAGGTTCTCCCCACATTGGCTTAATTTGGAGATTCTGAGAGAAAAATATGAAAGTCAAGAAAAGATTTATCCAAGCTTCTTGAGTTCCCGCAATACGGCTCATCTTGAGGAGATGGGAGGCGTAACAAGTGACAATTTTTCAGGCACTGAAGAAGGGATCGCAGTTGACGGTTGAAAATCTGGGTCTAGTCTCTATTCTATTTATGACTGAGGTATTTGTGTTAGTAATAATTCCATTTTTCTTTCCACTCCTCGTACACACAGAAGACTACACCCATTTCATAGCGATTATTATCTTATACATTATGGCCCTCCTTTATCCATTTTTGCAGGGGGGACTGCTCGGCGTTTTGAGAGACGGGATGAAAGAAAAACATGCCAGTCTTGATAGGTTTCCTTTCTACGGTAGCAAATATTATTTTCGACTTCTCGGAATAGGATTCCTTCTAGGAGCGGTGATGTACGCATTAATTATTGCATTCCTTTTTGTCTTCAGAGGGATGACTTCCTATGGAGCTACGCTCCCGCTTATCCTGCTTCTTGTTTTGTTAGGAATATCCTTTATCTACTTTTCTGTCTTTTTGAATTTCTGCCCAGTCGTAATTGTTAGTGAAGGATCAAAAATCAGGCAGGGCTTGAGGCTGGCAACTAAATTCTTTAGCTCTCATCCCACCAGAGTAACTTTTTTGGCACTGATTGTGATGGCGGTACGGATTTTCGATCTATCCTTCACGCAGCTTTTGGGTAGGCTATCTGAAATGTTTCCTACTATCGTAGCAATTCTGGGTAGAGGATTAGACTCTTTCTTCACAGTGCTAGCGAATGCATCCCTTATGGCTTTCTACATCGATGGGGCTAAAGGAGATCCCCTTTTTCCATAATTTTTGAGTTATCTGGGAAGGGAGTATCAAAAGGGGAAAGTCTTGGCAAATGTGAAAATAGAAACAAGATTTGAAGCGAGATCATGAGAACGGGAGGTATCAATGAAAAAATCTAAATGTCACTCCAGAATAGGAATAATTATTCTTTCTTCTCTGGCTTTCTTGCTCGGCTGTACGACAACGTTAAAATACTCATCAGTCAATCCAGGCATAGCAAGGTTTAAGCCTATGGAAAAAGTCATTGTGCCAGAGTTCTTTATCTCCACGTACAGTGACAGGTACAGAGCTGACTTAGAAATGATTAGTAAATGCTGTATAAAAAGGTTTGAAGAGAAAGGGCAATTTGCTGTAACTAGGTCTAGAGATGCTTTCCTTCTATTAAAAGAAAAGAGTCTAGAAAAAGGTTATGAGAAATTCTTTTCAAAACTTCTTATATTCAATATGCTCGATCAAGAGTATCTGCAAGAAGTTGCCAACACTTTGGACTTTGACGGTATGCTGGTGGGGGTATTGACAGTAACGAGGGTCTTCGGTGTAAAGGATAACGATGTGGAATTAAAGCTTTACTTAATCGACTTTCATAATAAAGAGATTATTTGGAAGTCTTCATCGACTATAGTTATCGGTAAAGACTTGAATTTGGAAGGAACAGAGAATAGGCTAAGCGATCTTGAAAGATTGATAAGTGTTGTTGATAAGCTGCCCCAAAGATTGCGCTTGAAGAAAAAACGCTGAGGAGGTGTCTATGCTCGCGAGAATTCTAGGCTTAATTTGTATTTTAGCATCAGTAGGATGCTCTCCGGGCGGATATACTTACATCCATCCGGACTATCTCAAAAAGGAAGTCGTGAAGGATGAAGTAACCAGATTAGAAGAAGGAAAGGTTGTGGCCATCCTTCCGTTTGGGATTTTTGGTCATCTACCTGAAGAAGATCGTTCAGCTCTTATCGTTCAGAATTTCATTCTTGAGCTTGAACAGAAAAAAGCTGTAAAAATAAAAAAGCCCTCTGAAAGCCTTGACAACTTGGAACGATGTAATCTATATGATAGGTTTCTTTGCCTTTCTGGAGAGGAAAGCGATGCAATTAAGAAAAGCATATTATTAGAACTAAGCAAAGTCCTCGAATCAGATTTTCTTATATTTGGTGCTATAACGGCCCATAGAAATTACGAGATCGGTAATTTCGGTGAAGTGGGGTATACATCGACATATTTCATGGAAGCAGAAATGTGGGATGCGGAGAACGGGATAAAGGTTTGGAAGGTAGAAAAGTCTGTAAATGTAAATGACCCGATAATGATGGACATCAAAAATGCTGTTTCGGAAATCCCACTTCCTTGATGGGGAATTTGGTATGAAAATAGTGGTGTGGGCTACCATACTTTTGTGGTCGGGGAGTTTCGTATTTGCAGAGAGTGCTAAATTTTTTATCAAAAAAGGGGATAAATATAGTACCAATAGGGCTTATGAAGAGGCAGTCATCTATTACGAGAAGGCATTGGATATTGAGCCAAATAATATCATAGCGCATAGAAAAGCTGGAGAGACTCTGCTACTTTTAGGGCGATACGAAACTGCCAAGAGACATTGGGAAGTGGTGACCATTCTGGATCCTATGGATAGCGATGCTTTCTACAATTTGGGCAAGTGTGAGACTTTTTTGGCTAAAATTAGCTACGCGAAAGAGTGCTACGAGAAAGCGTTAGGAATAGATCCGGAAAATGTTAAGGTTTGTAAAGCAATAGGCGAGATTTTTGTTATGGAGGAAAAGTATTTAGAAGCAGAAGAATGGTTTAGAAAGACAATTGACCTTTGTCGGGAGATATTAGATAAGAATAGAACAACGGACTGGGAAGTCCTATTAGGTGCCTACGAAGGTCTGGGATTGATATTGGAAAATGGGGAAAGGTTTGATGAGGCTCTGAAAGAGTACAAAGAAGCGGAAAAGTACGTTGGCGCTAGCTCTCCATTATGGTGGAGATATAAAGTTGGGAAATTACTGATGTTAAAAAAAGAGTACAAGGAGGCAATAAGACATTTTGAAAAAATACTCACTGCAAGATATCCACATCCAGTATTTGAGATAGTGGAAAGAAAGGACGTATATGCTCGAGATACCTGCTATCTTCTGGGTTATGCCTATATGATTGCAGAGGTAGATAGAGAGATGGCAAGTCAAAAATCTCGCAAAGCATTCAAGGAATTTCTAGAATACTTGGATTTGGAAAACGAAGAAAGGCAAAAATTGCTGGATAAGCTTCTTGACGATGCAAAGGAAGAGAGGAACTTAAGAGCAAGATTATTAGATAAGGAAGAAAATTGGGATTTACGTTTAAAACTATCTTATCTATTAGCTTCCATGCAAAGATGGTGGGAGGCGAAGAAAGAAGTCAAAGAAGTATTGTTGATGTGTCCTGACAATCCTGAGGCCCACATGACTCTGGGCAGGGTACTATCGGGCCTTGATAGTAAAGCCGAGGCTATAAAAGAATTGGAAATTGCTATGGAACTTTCTGAGAAACAAGCAAAAGGAGAAAAGACGGAAGCTGCCAGGAGATTGCTGGAAGAAATAAGAAAAGGAAGAGAGGAATAGGAATACTGGTAGCCTCAATATACTAATCTGGAGGTTTTGAGAATGGTAAAGAGAATATTTATTGGTTTTTTATGTATTGTACTGGTGGCCAATGCTTCGTTTTTTCTAAGTTTGAAGAGTTCTTTGGCAGAAGAGCCAAAGGGAGAAATGGGCGAACAGGAGCGCCGGGCCGCACAGCAGACACCGATTCCAACAAGAATCATAGATAGAGCCATAAGTGATGTGAAGATAATTCCAGAAGATGTATTAATTGTCCAATCAGAAGACACGCGAGACATAATTGCCGTGGATAAGAATGGATTTGCTACGATTCCTGGTATCGGGGATATAAAGGTCTCTGGACTAACTGCCTTTGAGTTGTCCGATCTCATCAGGGAGAAGACGTCCATAGATAATATAGTCATAATCGCTACACTTCCGCAGGGGGTAGACTCATACACTGTTCCTAGGGGTGTGGCTGTTATTGGTGAGGTGAATCGGCCCGGAGTTGTTGTTCCTGGACGCTTGACTGATATTGTTGCTCAATCGATGGGAACTACTCCATACTTCAATGGCAAAGTTGTCATATTTAGAAGAAATGAACATCTGGTTATTAAGTACAATAAGATACTAAAAGGCAACTACCAGTATAATGTTATGTGCAAAGATGGTGATACAGTGTGGTTTGGCAAATCTACAGGAGGGAAATTTATTGAAAGCACAAGCCCCTGGC
Source organism: uncultured Clostridia bacterium (assembly GCA_964550005.1). GTDB lineage: Bacteria > UBA6262 > WVXT01 > WVXT01 > WVXT01 > CAZJWT01. The sequence continues at coordinate 14,068 of CAZJWT010000017.1, forward strand.
TGGGGATTATGCGCGATATTGCTCTGGTTATTATCGCCATAGTTGAAATCAACGACCTTGGAGAAAGACACGGCTGGTGGTAAATCCTCTTGTAGTTCTCCTGAGAGTACCTTCCAATCCTGCCTATAACGGAACCTTATTAGTAATTCAAGCTAATTTTCAGGTAATGTAAAATCTCTTGTGTAATTTGATTTTTATTTTGCTTGATTTTTGCAAAGTGTTTAAATATAATATATTCGTTACCATAACGAAAAAAGGGTGATATGGTGCTGTTTTCGTTATCATAACGAAAAGGCAAACAGATGGGAAAATTTAAAAAGCATTTAGATATTGCAAAAGAGAAATTAAAAGCAGTAGCAGCTGCGTATAAAAGCAAGCAGCACACGGTAGTAGGCGATCTCGGTATGAAGGTGGTAGAGCAATTGGTAGAGGCGGATGCCGCAAGGGTCAATGAACATTATGGAACTCACAGTGAGAGGCACGAATATTCAAATAAAAACTTTCCTGCTGAAATTAATAAGGCTATGAGAAAGGTATGGTTTGCATATGGAGATTTGGGCTATGACGGGGCTGACGGAAAACGCGCAAGGGAGGTCATTAGTAATTTAAATAAAATAATAAAATATTTTGAGGAAAGGTTTGGTGAGAAAATTGAATCCAAAATTAATGTATAAGAATATAGTAAAACAACTGTCAGTAATAAGGGACATAAAGGCAATGATAGTATATGGCAGCTTTGCAAGAGGTGACTATGGGCCAAAATCGGATATAGACCTATTTATAATAACCGCTAAAACAGAAATCAGGGAACAGATCCAGGATAAAGTTGTGGAGCTGGAATCAAAAATAGGCAGGGGCATTCAGCCAACGATAAGGACAGAAAAAGAGCTGAAAAGGACAGACACGGGTCTGCTTCAGAATGTGTTTCAGGAAGGCAAAATTATTTACCTAAGCGAGCCGTTGGACATTTTTGTAAGTTCCCTTCTTAAGCAGAAACCTTATGTAATATATACCTTTCAATTAAATAATTTGAGTCAAAAAGACAAAGCAAGATTTAATAGAGAATTATATAAAAGAACGCATGAGAAATATGCATATAAAGGGTTCCTTCAAGAAATTGGAGGAGAAAAAGTATCCAGTGGATGCGTGATGATACCGTACAACAAAAGGAAAAGAATAGAGAAATTTTTTAACAAATTCAAAGTCAAATATGAGATAATGAAAATTTGGAGATAATTGCATATTTACGTAGACGAAGGGTAAAAATGAAAAAAGGAAAAATGTTTTTGAACTTTTGTGATATTCAAGGAGGTTTTTGATGAAGATTACCCTTGAGCCAAAACAACTGGAGACTCTTAAAGAGATGCTTGATAAAGTAGTGAAAGTAAGTGAGAAACTGGCTACTGAGTTGAAACGGGCGAATGACCTGAAAGAAAAAGAATCATAAAATGCGGAAGAGGTGATGAGATAGTAAGTGATTAAAGTAAAGAGATATTTAGCAATTTTCATAATCGCCCTTGTAGTGTTAGGAATAACTACAAGGGCTTTTTGCTATGCAGGGCTTTTGAAGAATTTTCTTGACAGGGGGTTTATAGATATTTATAATTATCACTACCAACTGATAACTACTGGTAATTCCCACAGAGGTTATAATGCATTCCAAATTGCTCACAGTGGATGAACTTTCCGCATATTTAAAAATTCCTAAACCCACAGTGTACTATTTAGCTCAAACCGGACGTATCCCTGCTTCTAAAGTCGGTAGGCACTGGCGGTTTGACGAAGAAGAGATCAAGAAGTGGCTTAAGGAGCAACAGGTAGCGTATAAGAATAGGCGCGGGAAAAAATAGATTATTTTCTTTACGAGAGGCGTAGATGGAAAGATATGAATTTTCATATGATAGAAGGGGTTTTCCCCGCATTCTATCTGGCTATCCTGTTGACATAGAAATAGAAAACCCACCTTCCGGTATTCCTCCAAGTATTTCCGGAGAGATTGGTAATGTAAGTAGTGAGGGTGCATCCTTGATTTTGGATAGTTCGCTTCCTGTTTCCT
>CAZJWT010000018.1:0-16029 GCA_964550005.1 uncultured Clostridia bacterium
CTCCTCAAACTATTCCTTCATCCTCAGGCTATACCAAATACCCTCGTATTAGGGGCATAGGTCGTCTTCGATTTTGGCTAAAAATTCTAATGCTCGCTACACCAAATTCCCTCGCATTGAAGTCGTGTAGGGGGCGACCCTTGTGAGCGTCCGTTAAAGAGTTAGTCTGGAATCCTCTCGAAAGGGAGGGAATCTCTCTGAGGTAAAAATATATGGCGAAAGGTAACTTCGTCATCGTAACGGGACTTTCAGGAGCCGGGAGAAGTTCGGCCTTAAAGAATTTTGAAGACTTGGGATATTTCTGCGTGGATAATCTACCTACCACGCTGATACCTAAGTTTGCTGAAATCTGCTTGCAGTTAAAAAATAAAATAAAGAGAGTCGCATTAGGAATTGACATTCGGGAAGGAGACTTTTTAGACGACCTTTTTATTTCATTAGAAGAACTCAGCAAAATGGGATTCAGTTATCAGATTCTCTTCTTGGAAGCCAGCAATTCTGTTCTGGTGAGAAGGTATAGTGAAACTCGCAGAAAACATCCCCTGGATAAGGAAGGTAGAAGCATGCTTGAGGTTATCGTCCAGGAGAGGAAGAGACTTATGGGAATAAAAGAGCGAGCCGATAAGATCATTGATACTACAACTCTTACGCCTCAGGAGTTTAAGCAAGTCATCTTTTCCAGTTTTAGAGAGACACCGGAACTTAATACAATCAATGTCAGTTTGGTCTCTTTTGGCTATAAATATGGTATCCCGGTTGACGCCGATCTTGTAATTGACACTCGTTTTCTACCTAATCCTCATTATATAGAGAGGCTGAGACCGTTAACCGGAAGCGATGCAGAAGTTTCCCGATTTGTTTTGAAGTCCTCTATTACCCAGAAATTTTTGAAGAAATACTTTAGTTTATTGAAATTTCTTGTTCCCTACTATATTAGAGAAGGGAAATCCTATTTGACCATAGCTGTCGGGTGCACGGGAGGGCGCCACCGTTCAGTAATCATTGTGAATGAATTGAAGAAGTTCCTGGAGAAGAAATACCCTGTCAAAATTCAGTACCGTGATATTGAGAAACCGACAACGTAGTAGGGGCGACCCTCTGTAGTCGCCTTAGAAAATATGTCATTGCGAGCCCGAAGGGCGTGGCAATCTACAGGCATAACTATTTCGTTCTGGACCCTTCCTGAAAGGGAAGTTTTGAGGTAGTCGCTCCGATTCATCGGAGCGTCTGGAAGAGGAGAAAAGTTAGTTTGCTCGTTGCTATGTCATTGCGAGGGCGAAGCCCGTGGCAATCTGGTGCATAAATCTACGAGATTGCTTCGTCGCTACGCTCCTCGCAATGACAGTTGCTCGCTTCACTAAATTTCAAAAACTCGCCCCGATAAATGGGGGCTCGGACAATTGAAATTTTGCCGTTTCGCTCGCAAAGATTTAGTAACGCAAGAAATTAAGTGCTCCTCGCAAACCAGCTTTTCGTAAGAAGCTATGTACTTTAGCCCATACTCGCGTAGGGGCAACATTCTATGGTCGCCTAAAAACGTACCCACATATGATTGGATTGATTGTTATAACTCATGGCGATTTTGGTCGGCAGTTAATTAGAGCTGCGCAGGTTATTTTGGGAGAGCAGAAAGAGATATGGGCACTATCCTTGCATGAAAAGGATGGGTTAGAGACATTGCGTGAAAGGATAAGTAAGATACTAAAGGAAGGGAGTGAACAATCGGAGGGGAAAATCATTCTCGTGGATATGATTGGAGGCACCCCAGCAAACGCCAGCCTCAAGTTCGTTAATGATGAGAAAGTTGAGATTGTTAGCGGAGTTAATTTGCCCATGCTAATTGCTGGCATGAACTATAGGCAATCTTTCCCCCTGAAAGAACTGGCTTGTCTCATCCGCCAAAGGGGCGAAGAGAGCATTGTTGATGTTAAGCAAAAGTTTCTTGAAAAAGTCTCAAAGGTGAAAAATAAATAATGGGCATGGTTCTGGTGCGAATTGATGACCGACTAATTCACGGTCAAATAGTTGAGAACTGGATGAAATTTTTGAAAATAAATCATGTGATTGTAGTCAACGATTTCGTTGCCAGTGACCAAATGCAAAAAGTGCTGTTTTCAATGGCAGTTCCAGAGCACACCAAGATATCCATTTTGACTATAGCTGAAGCGAAAGAGGCAATACTAAATGGCCATTTCGAAGGGGATAAGGCGATGCTCCTTTTCGCCTCACCCCAGGATGTGCTGAATTTAATAAATAAGGGAGTAAGAATAAAGGAAGTAAATGTAGGTGGAATCCATTACTCTCCTGGGAAGCAACAGATTCTCAAGGCTATTTCAGTCAGTAAAGAGGACCTTCAAGCTTTTCAGGAACTGGATAGGCTTGGGGTCCACTTGGAAGCGAGAATGGTTCCTGATGATGAGAAGATTGATATAATGAAATTTCTGAAAAACCTAACAATCTCTGATGCCACAGATAAAAATTCAGATTACGCAGATTAAAGTGTCGTTAGGAAATTGGTGTAATCACTCTTAAAAATGAGTAGTAGACTTAGTCTGCGTCTCCGTTTCTCTGGGAGGTTTTGTAAATATGAAAACAATAAAGTTCGCATTCGGCATTCACAACCATCAACCAATAGGTAATTTTGAAGCCATTTTTGAAGAGGCTTACCAGAAGGCGTACCTTCCTTTCCTGGAAGTTCTGGCAAAACATCATAGCATAAAAGTGACTTTCCATTTCAGCGGGATCCTTCTGGAGTGGATTGTTGGGCATCATCCAGAATTTATTTCTATTGTAAAGAACCTTTTGCAAAGTGGGCAAATTGAACTTATGACCGGTGGGTACTATGAGCCAATTATGGTTATGTTATACGACCGTGATAGTATTGGTCAAATAATAAAATTGAGCGAATATATCAGGGAACTATTTAATTATGACCCAAAAGGTATGTGGCTGGCAGAACGTGTCTGGGAGCCACATTTAGCAAAACCAATTTCTGAGGCTGGTGTGGAATATACTATCGTTGATGATTTACCATTCAAATCTGCTGGGCTTTTTGAGGAGGAGCTTTTTGGATATTACCTTACCGAGGAACAAGGTCATCCTCTAAAAATTTTTCCTATTAATGAAAAGCTACGATTTCTTATACCTTTCCAACCAATAGAAAAAGTCATTAGCTATTTCAAGTCCCAGGCAACCGATCGGGCAACTGATAAGGAAGAGAAATTGGCAGTTATGGCTGATGACGGAGAGAAGTTTGGCATCTGGCCAGGAACCCATGAACTGGTGTATAGACAGAATTGGCTTGATCAGTTCTTTTCCGAATTAGAGAAGAATAGAGAGTGGATTAAAACATTTACCTTTTCAGAGTATGTTGCCGATTTTCCAGCCAAGGGGAGAATATACCTTCCCACAGGGTCCTATTCCCAAATGATGGAATGGGTTTTACCTACTCGGGCGCGGAAAGAATTTACTGATATCCAGAGAGAAATTGAAAAATTGCCTCAGTCCGAACGCTATGCAAGGTTTCTGAAGGGAGGCTTGTGGCGAAACTTCTTTGTGAAATACCCCGAGAGTAACTGGATGCAGAAGAAAATGCTTCTGGTCAGTAACAAGATTTTGAATGCATTTCAGAAGTTACACGCCTTGGAAAGTGGTGACAATAAAAGAGAGAACAGGCTTTCAGTGAAGTCTAAGGAACAAATTATAGAGCCCCCAGATTGGCTGGAAAAAGCAAGGGATGAACTTTGGAAAGGCCAGTGCAACTGCGCTTACTGGCATGGCGTTTTTGGAGGACTCTATTTTCCCCACCTCAGAAAAGCGATTTATGAACATCTGATCAATGCAGAAAAAATCGTTGATGATAAGAGCCATTCGAGTTCTCAATGGACGGAAAAGCAAGAATTCGATTTCGACCTGGACGGAAGACCAGAGGTTTTGGTCAGTACCCCCTTACTCAATGCCTACTTCAGGCCATCTGTGGGGGGATCTCTCTTCGAATTGGATTACAAACCACAAAACGTAAACCTGTTGACTACTCTGACTCGAAGGAAAGAGACCTACCACGAAGAGATTATTCGAGCCAGTCTCTTTGATTCTAGATCCAATCTGAAGAATAAAAATGCAAAATCAATTCATAATATGGAGAAAGTAAAAGACAAAAACTTGGCGAAATATCTTCACTATGATTGGTATGAAAGGGTCTCCTTGGTGGACCATTTTTTGCATCCCGATACAAAGATCGGTGATTTCTCGAATTGCCAATATGGAGAACAGGGAGACTTTGTCGATCAACCTTACACATATAAAATTGAACCGAATGGGATAGGCTTCGTTAGAGATGGATTTGTCTGGGTAGGAGATTTTCAGCAACCCGTAAGAGTGGAAAAGAAAGTAATAGTGTCAATGAATTCAGCGGAACTTCTCATTATTTACCAAATTGTGAGCAAAGGAGAGAACCCGACAGATTTATGGTTCGGCTCTGAATTTAACTTCTCGTTCTCCTCGCCAGAAGATAAAAGATGTTATTGTTATGTCCCAAATGGAGAGGGAAGAAAACCTTTCTCTTCATTTGAAGAAATTTTGAATTTGAAGAAGATGGGTATGTATGATGAGGGTCATCGAGTTAACATAGCGATAGAATTTAACCCGCTTTGCTCCTTGTGGCATTTTCCGATAGAGACAGTCTCAGAGGGGGATGCAGCCTACGAACGTATGTACCAGGAATCGGTTGTATTTCCCCACTGGAAATTGAATCTAACACCCAAGGAGGCACAGACTATAACTTTAAAACTAAAAATCACAGATATATAACCGATATCATCACCCTTCAGGGTATTAACAATTTTAATAAGAGTAAATGTCTTTTTAAATGATTATTGAAATTCTTTCAGCTAGTTTCATTGGAGGATTATTAAGTTTAGATGTAAGTGCTTGGGGACAGATAATGGTGTCTAGACCTATTGTCTCGGCCCCCGTCATAGGTTTCTTATTAGGAGACCTTAAGACAGGACTCATTATCGGTGCTCTTTTAGAACTTATCTGGATAAATGTGATATCTGTAGGTGCAGCTATTCCCCCTGATGCAACAATAGTGGCTGTAACTTGCGCGGCTCTGATAATGTTGACTGAAAAAACGTTCAAGATGGATAATAATTTTCAGGGTTCTTATAGAATGGTTGTCCTGGCACTCACCATGCCTCTGGGAGAAATTTTTAGGAGTATAGACATTAAGCAAAGAAAATTAAACGCACACTTCGTGCACTACCTGGATCGAGAAATTCCTAAGGGTAATTTAGGAGCTATAGAAAAAGTAAACTACTTGAGCTTATTTCTGTTTTTTCTTAAAGGATTCCTCTTATCCCTGATTGCAATTGGTGCGGGCGCATATTTTCTTCCTAAATTATTTTCCTGTCTACCGTATGGCATATTGGTAGGTCTGAATTTTGCATATAGACTGCTACCAGCTCTAGGTTTAGCAATAGCCTTCAACACCTTCAGACACTTGTAGGCACAAATTTCCCGATTGTAAATCGGGATGCATAATCCTATTTGGCGCAATGGACAATAAAATAATCAAAAGGTTCGACCTGTATCGTCTTTTCTGGAGGTCCCTTTGTCTCCAGGCTGTCTGGAATTTCGAACGGATGCAAAATTTGGGATTTCTATACATATTAGCACCTGTTCTGAATAAGCTCTATCCTGAAAGTGAGAAGAGGGCCCAGTCTTACAGGCGACATTTGGAATTTTTTAACACCCATCCGTACTTTGCAAATGTGGTAGTAGGCATAGTCACTCGTCTGGAAGAGGAAATGGCAAAGGGAGGCGACATTAAGCTGGAACAGATTACCACAGTAAAGATGAATATGGGTGGAGCATTCGGAGGCATCGGCGATGCGCTATTTTGGGCAGCTTGGCGACCGTTTGCCGCAATGGTAGCCTGCGTCCTGGTGATTATCTATTTAAGAAAATGGGAAGGTGCCTGGGTGGCGCCGTTAATTTTTCTATTTCTATATAATTTCTTACACTTTCATACTCGCATTAGGGGAATGATAGAAGGTTATGAAAGGAAGACAGGAGTGGTAAGACTTCTAAAGAAAATGCATTATTCTCGTACAATATCCAGTAGCCATCTTATTGGACTAGGTCTTGTTTTAGTCGCTGTTATAGTAATATTCCTCCGGGACTGGAAAGCGATAGAGAAATTATACTTCTTAGCGTTCTTCATTTCGATGGTCTTCCTTAATCGCTGGCGAATTTCTTCAGCAAAGCTTCTATATTTAATTATTGGAATTTCCTGTATAGGAGCCTATATATTCTAACAAGGAAATTTTTTGTGGTGTGTCGTTTTACCCCGTCCCGATTTATCGGGATAGGGTTTATGTCCATAATTTGAAATTTGTAATCTGAAATTTGAAATTCATGAAAGGGCTACACTACGAATAATTTTGGGGATGTTAGATGATACAGAAAAATTTCCGAATTAATAATAAATTAGGTCTACACGCAAGACCTGCGGCGCTTCTTGCTCAGACTGCCGCTAAGTTCGAATCAAAAGTATCCATAATTAAAGATGGCCAAGAGGTGAATGGAGATAGCATTTTGGGGATTATGATGCTGGCAGCAGAGTTCGGTTCTGATATAACAGTGGTCATTAATGGAAAAGATGAAAAAGAAGCTATAAAGAAGATAGAAGAATTATTTAAAAGAAAATTTGACGAGGAGTAGAATTTATGCTGAAGGGAATTGCTGCTTCGCCGGGCATTGTGATTGGGAGAGCTTTCCTCCTTGAAGAAGAGGAATTCTATATTTCCAAGAGGACAATTGATGTTGCTGATATGAAACAGGAAATTATTCGCTTTCGCAAGGCGCTCACCGAGACAAGAGAGGAGATGGACGGAATAAGGCAGAAAGTACTGAAGCAACTCGGGAAGAGGCACGTGCGCCTTTTCGATGCCTATGTCTTAATCTTGGAGGATCCCCTTCTTCAAAACGACGTCATAAGAATGGTTACAGAGCAAAGAGTAAATGCCGAATACGCCCTCCATATGGTAATTGACAAAATAACGAAGACTTTCAACATAATCGATGACGGGTATCTACGAGACCGTAGTCGTGACATTCTGGATGTGGGGAAAAGAGTGCTGAAGCGTCTACTTGGTAGGGAAAGGGAAGAGCTGGCTACTCTCTCATTGCCAGTAATTGTAGTCGCTCATAATCTTACTCCTGCAGACACCATTGCTATGCGCAAAGAGAATGTGATAGGGTTTGTCACAGATATTGGGGGAAGGACTTCGCACACTGCGATTATGGCGCAATCTCTGGAGATTCCTGCTGTAGTAGGTTTGAAAAATGTAACTAAGAAAATCAAACCAGGTGACACAATAATCGTAGATGGAATAGAGGGAATTGTTATTATCAACCCCGATTCACTGACAGTCGAGAATTATGAGCGCCAGAAAATAAAATATTCCGATGCTGAAGAAGCATTGAAGAAGCTGACAGACCTTCCAGCGGTCACGGCTGACGAGCATAGTGTTGAATTACATGCAAATATCGAGGTGCCGGAAGAAATTCCCTCGGTTCATGCTCATGGTGCGACAGGAATTGGATTATTCCGTACCGAGTATATCTATTTAAATCGAATCGATCTACCATCGGAAGAAGAACAATATCAACAATATGCTTCTGTAGCTCAGAAAATGATGCCTTACCCTGTGATAATCAGGACAATGGATTTGGGCGCAGATAGGTTTGTGGGCGAATTTGGCATTTCTCCGGAACGTAATCCCTTTATGGGCCTGAGGGCAATCCGGCTCTGCTTTAGATATCCCCACGTTTTTAAAACCCAATTAAGGGCTATTCTTCGAGCCTCGGTAGAAGGGAATTTAAAGATAATGTATCCTATGATATGTTGTGTGGAAGAACTGAGACATGCCAATCAGTTGCTCGAAGAAGTAAAGAGTGAATTAATAAAAGAGGAAATCCCTTTCAATGAGAATATGGAAGTAGGGGTAATGATTGAAACTCCTTCCTCTGCCCTGATTGCAGATATTCTGGCCCAAGAAGCCGATTTCTTAAGCATTGGAACAAACGATTTAATCCAATATACCTTAGCAGTAGACCGCGTTAACGAAAATGTCGCTCACCTTTACAAACCACTACATCTATCCATTTTGCGTCTGGTCAAAAGGGTAATAGATGCTGGCCATCAATTCGGCAAGCGCGTGGGAATGTGTGGGGAAATGGCTGCAGACCCTTCTTTTACAAAGGCTCTTCTCGGTATGGGTCTAGATGAGTTTAGTATGTCCCCGTTATCAATACCTAAGATTAAGAAAATTATTCGCTCAACGAACTTAACGAAAGTCCAGGAACTCGCCAAGCAGCTCTTGGCTACCTCAAAGCAGGAAGCGGTAAACGAAATTATCGAGAAATTCGAAACCCTGCCATAGTTTCATACAGAGAGTCTGGAGGCCTCCCGAAAGGGAGGTTGATCGCGTAGGCGCGACGTTGGTCGCCTAACCGTGCTAAAAAGAGGGCTCAATAAATTGAGCCCCTACGTAACTTCTCGCAGGGGTTCGATTCATCGAACCCACAATTAAATGTAGCGGCAGAGCAAAAGCTCTGCCTCAATGTATAGGCCCCGCCACAGCCGGGCATCCCGATACATCGGGAAGGAAGGTAGTAAAGGGTTAATCCTAAGATGAGCGAGATGCTTAGATATCTAGAAGATTTTCCTTCTCAATGTGAAAAGGCAGTACAAATTGCCAAAAAATATCCTATTGATATGAAAAGATACGGCTCTATCCACCAGGTGGTGGTTTGTGGAATGGGAGGTTCAGCGGCAGGCGGCGACCTGTTGAAGTCCTATCTCGAGAGAGAGGCAAAGATTCCCATTGAAGTCAACCGGGGTTATCTCCTTCCGGAATATGTAGGAGAGAAGACCTTAGTCTTTGTAATCAGCTATTCGGGTAATACCGAGGAGACTCTATCTGCCTATCAGGATGCGCTCTCTCGTTCTGCAAAGATTATAGCTATTACCAGTGGCGGAAGGTTAAGACAACTATGTCAGAAAAACAGTATCGACGTAATTGAAATCATAAGGGGAATGCCCCCACGGGCCACCTTTGGTTATCTATTTTTTCCGATGCTCACTCTTCTAGAAAAGTTAGAATTAATCGGCTCTAAAGAAGAGGAGATTCGGGAGACAGTTCAGAATTTGCAGATCCTGTGCAAAGAGTATAACCCCCAGAGTAAAGCGAATTTAGCAAAAGAGATATCGGAAAGAATAAAAGGGCATCTTCTCCTCATATATGCTCCTGACCATCTTGGTGCCTGCGCTGTCCGCTGGAAGAACCAATTCAATGAAAATAGCAAAAGTGTAGCTTTCTTCAGCCTACTGCCAGAAATGAACCATAATGAAATTGAGGTGTGGGCAACTGGTAGCGAATTTACGAAAAAGCTTTATCTAATATTCCTGAGGGACAGTGGTGAAAACGAGAGAATTAAAGAGAGAATCGTAATAACAGAAAGTATTTTGAAAGACAAAGTAGCAGGCGTTCAGCATGTAATTTCCCGTGGGAAATCTCTCCTATCTCGCCTCCATTCCCTCATATATCTTGGCGATTGGGTCAGTACCTATTTGGCGTTAAGCAAACGGTTAGATCCGCTTCCTACCCCTATGATTGACCTACTGAAAAAAAGACTCTCTGAACTGTAGTAGGTGAATTGACTTTTTTCTCTTGACAACTGGATTTTTATGTGCTATTATAATAGTTTGATATTTTGACGAATCCTCGCTCAATTTCCTCCCAAAAACATCATGTAGGAGAGAAGATGGAAAAATGTATCTTTTGTGGCATCATAAACAAAAAGGTCCCGGCGAACATCGTTTATGAGGATGATCGGCTAATAGCCTTTAGAGATGTCAATCCACAGGCACCGGTACACATTCTAATAGTCCCTAAAAAACATATTGCCACAATTATGAATCTAACTTCAGAACACAAAGAGTTGATAGGAGAAATTTATTTAGTTGCTCAAAAATTAGCTTCTCAAGAGAGCATTGCCCAATGTGGATTCCGTATCGTAGCGAATTGCAATGCCGATGCTGGCCAAGGAGTCTTTCACATACATTTCCACCTGTTAGGTGGTCGAAGATTGACCTGGCCTCCCGGCTAACTGATCTTAGTAGTTCGTAGTCGATAGTTCATAGTTCGTAGATTGAACCGAAGTTACTATGAACTACGAACTAATTACTACGAACTATATTGAGTAAAGGCTGATTCACATAAGGGGTGAAGAGATGTGACTGAAGTAAAAATTAGAGAACATGAGTCCATAGATGAAGCTCTACGGCGATTTAAGCGCGAATGCGAAAGAGCAGGACTTATGACCGAGATAAAGAAAAGGGAATATTATGAAAGTCCCAGTGTCCGCAAAAAGAGAAAGATCGCCGAAGCAAAAAGGAAACAGAAGAGAAGAGAGGTCAAGTTTTTAAATCGCTTAAAGAGAAAAAGATAATTGATGGGTAGATTGTCCAGGAAATTCTATTCCCGGAAGACAGGAATCGTTGCTCAAGAATTATTAGGTAAGACCCTCGTCCATAAAACGGCTGAGGGTCTAATTTCGGGTAAAATTGTAGAAACAGAAGCCTACCTTGGCCAAGAAGACCCTGGAAGTCATGCTTATCGCGGAATTACGCGGCGCAACACCATAATGTTTGGGCCAGCAGGAAAAGGATATATCTACCTCGTATATGGCAACCATTACTGCTTTAACGCGGTTACAGAAAAAGATGGTGCGGCCGGGGCTGTTTTAATTAGGGCCTTAGAACCCAAAGAAGGCGTACAATTAATGAAAAAAAACAGAAGAATAAATGGCCCCTCGACTCGTCTTACTAATGGTCCTGGAAAATTGACCGAGGCTTTAGGCATTACAGGGTATATGAATGGGGTTGACCTAACTGGAAATAAGCTATTTATTATATCCCAGAGTAATTCGCCAGAAAAGGGAAAACCGTCAAGAAACCTTAGCATTATTAGTACGGGTCGTATTGGAATAAGGAAAGGCAGGAATCTTCTTTATCGTTATTATATTGAGGGAAGTAGATTCGTCTCTCAAACCATCCCGATTAGAAAATAGGAATGGGAACAAGGGTTTGTCTTTGGGCAAAATCAATTCCCTGGGGTAATGGTGAATGCCCTGAAGGGTAGACCTTAAGGGGGTAATAGTTGAACCTCACTGAATTTTACAGATTCGTTATAGAAGAGGGAATTTCCCGGGACCCTCGTGGAGCGGAAAGAGTTAAACTGGAAATAAAAAGGAAAAAAGAAGAGTTTGAGAAACTTGATGAGGCAAAAAGAAGAGAATTTGACCAAGAAACCCTTAGCAATCCTTACAGTGACACCAGGATATTGAACGATACTAAGAAGGAAATAAAGAATATTCTCGTAGGAATTGATATGGAGACTCCAGAATTGCTTTTAGCCGATCGGTTAAGATCAAGGGGCAAAGAGATCGATTTAGCCCTTGCCCACCATCCCGAAGGCCGCGCCTATGCCAATTTCTATGAGGTTATGGGTATGCAGGCAGACATCCTGAACAAGTATGGTGTTCCCATAAATGTAGCAGAGGACCTTCTGGAAAAGAGAATAAAAGAGGTTAGCCGAAAAGTGATGCCAGTAAACCACTTCAGGGCAGTGGATGCAGCGGGGTTGCTCGATATTTCCTTTATTTGTGTGCACACACCAGCAGATAATTTTGTAACGACATATTTGCAAGGATTAATGGATGAAAAGAAACCAGAATTAGTGGGAGATACGCTTGGGTTATTGAAGGAAATACCGGAGTATAAAGAGGCCACCACGAGAGGCAGTGGACCGAAGGTTATTGCTGGTTCTGAAAAGAGGCGCTCTGGAAAGATATTCGTCGATATGACAGGTGGCACTGAAGGGTCAGAAGAAGCCCTGGAGAAACTCAGTCTTTCAGGAGTTGGCACCATAGTGGGAATGCATATGAGCGAAAAACACTATGAAAATGCAGAGAAGTTCCACATAAATGTTGTAATTGCCGGCCATATGGCATCAGATACTTTAGGGCTCAACTTTCTATTAGATCGGGCTATAGAAAAGTTTGGCCCTCTAAATGTCATCTCTTGTTCGGGTTTTTACCGTGTAGAAAGATAGAAAAGGGGACAGGCTACTTTTTCTCATTGTTCTTACCGTGTAGAGAGATAGTCTCTCTTTAAAAAAGGAGTTAATTTGGCTATTCCCGGTTACTTAATAGACCAAATACGGCAAAGCAATAATATTATAGAGGTCATTTCTGAATATTTACCTCTGAAGAAAGCAGGAAGCAATTTTAGCGCACTCTGTCCGTTCCATCAGGAAAAGACACCTTCTTTCATGGTTTCACCGCAGAAAGAGATATTTCACTGCTTCGGTTGCGGGGAAGGAGGAAATGTTTTTAATTTTCTGATGAAGCATGAGAAGATAAGTTTTATAGAGGCTGTGGAGAGATTGGCTGAGCGGGCGGGGATTTCTCTACCCAAGGATAAGGCTAGCCAAGAGGACGCCTCCAGAATCTCGGAAGAGAGAAAGAGTTTCTTTGAAATCAATCATTATGCAGCCGACTTTTTTCACAGGTGTTTAAAAAGTGCCAGTTCTGCTCAAAAGGCACGGGACTATCTCAAGAAGAGAGGATTCGGAGAAGAAACTATTAATAATTTTGGACTTGGCTACGCCCCTGGTTCGGGGAAAGGCTTGTTAGAGGCTGCTGTAGATAGAGGTTATTCGAAGGCGCTATTGGAAAAGGCCGGCTTAATCACTTTTTCGGAAAAGAGAAACCATTATTGCGACCTGTTTTTCGATCGAATTATTTTCCCAATTTCTGATGTCCAGTCCAGGATAATTGGATTTGGCGGAAGAGCTTTAGGAGATCAATCACCGAAATACCTGAATTCCCCCGAAACCGCAGTGTTTAGCAAAGGAAAGACCCTTTATGCGCTCAACCGCGCCAAGGAATCCATTCAGAAGAAGAACCAGGTCATAATCTTAGAGGGATATACAGATGTTCTAACCTGCCATGAATTTGGAATAGAAGACAGTGTGGCCACTCTGGGAACTGCTTTGACCAGCGACCATGTTTCCACAATATCTCGGTATGCTGAACAGGTAATAATAGTATACGATGCTGATACCGCCGGAGTTAAAGCTGCATTAAGGGGATTGGATATGTTGATAGGAAGTGGGCTAAAAGTGAGAGTAGTTGCACTTCCTCAGGGTAGCGACCCTGACGATTTCCTTCGCTCTCATGGGGTGGAAAAATTCCAAAGGGAACTCTCCCAGTCGCTCTCTTTAGTTGATTACCGGATCAAGTTGGTTTCACAGACTACTGATTTAAATAGTTCCGAAGGAAAAGTTGTCTTAGTGGAAGAGGTCTTGCCGACTATTGCCAGAACAAAGAACCTGATAGAGCAGAAAGAAGAAATTAAAAAGGTATCCCGGTTAATTTCTGTCGATGAAGAAACATTACTTTTAGAGCTGGGAAGGATAAATAGAAAGACTTACCGGTGGGAAGACCCTTCTTATAGGGAGGAACTCACCAGAGACTTTCGAGACTCTACTTCTCAACAAGGTATTCTTAAGGCAGAAAAAGGGCTTGTACAGGTAATGATCAATTACCCTGAGGAAATTGAGACAATCAGGGTAGAAGTCACACCCAAAGACTTCCTTATAAGTGACCTTTCCAAGATTGTGAAAGTTATATATGAATTATACGACAAGAAAGAACCTATAAAGCCAGCAATAATTATGGATAGAATTTACAATGAGGATTTACAATTTTCCAGCCAGATTAATCAAATTATCGCTTCAGTTGCTATCGAAGAGAAGAAAGCAGAATTTTTACCAGGAACAGTCAATGCATTGATTGAGAGGATAAAGATACATAGGTCAGAAGAGGAGAAAGAAAAAATAAGAGAGGAACTTGCAACTTTGTTAGACACAGGATTGTCAGTAGAACCAGAAAAATTAGAAAAGTTTCAAGAATTGACAAAGAGACTTAAAGGAAGTAAGAATGAAAAACTATCAAGAAAAAATTTCTGAATTAATTGAGCAAGGGAAAGAGACAGGAAAACTGACCTATAAAGAGATAAACGAGCAACTTCCTGAAGAGATAACCGATTCCGAAGAAATAGATAATATCTTTACTAAGCTGGATGAGCTAGGAATCGATGTGGTAGATAAAATTGGCCTGATTGAGAGGCCGGAGAAAGCTGAGGAGGAAAAGGGAGGCTTAGTCCCCATAACTCCTACCACTGAAGTAGAGACAAGCGATTCGATAAAGATGTACCTCAACGAAATGGGCAAAGTTTCTCTTCTTAGTCGAACTCAGGAGATGCATTTAGCTAAGAGCATAAAAGACAGCGAAAAGAAGCTGAAACAGGTGGCGTTAGAGTCTCCTATAGCTTTAAAAGAGATAAAACAGATGGGTAAAATGTTAGAGGAACGTGAAATTACTCCTAAAGACTTAATGCCTCGAGGCCGAAAGACTACCGCAGCTTTAGCCAGAATGAGACAGAAGATGAGAAAAGTGGTTCGGGAAATCACTAAAAGTGAGAAGAAAATACTTGCTTACCAGGAGAGTTTAAAGGCAAAGAGAATTGCTCCCAAGTCAAGGGAGAGGGTAGAAAAATTATTGAGCCAGGAGAAGAGGAAAATTTTACAACAAATTCTCGATTTGAACTTGAAATCAGAGAAAATTAAGAAAATAATTATAAAAATAAAACAGATAGGTCTGAAGTTAAGACAGATAGAAAAGGAAAACGATTACTATCAGCGAAAATTTAAGCTCCCCTTTCGCGAGGCGAAGAAGCTTTGGCGAAAGGCTAAGGCAAAGAAAATCTCCCTGTCAGAATTCAAGAAGAAAACAGGAGTAACTTTAAAGGATATCGAAGGAATACACAAGAATTTAAGAAACATTTCTCAGCGTCTCCTCCAGCTTCAGCGAACCACAGGAATGGACTCCTCAGCCATAAAGGAGTTGTACAACCAAGTTACTCAACTCGAGTCAGAAATTCTTGATGGCAAACTGAAACTGGTTAAGGCAAACTTAAGACTGGTAGTAAGTATTGCCAAAAAACATATCAATCCCAACCTCTCTTTGTTAGATTTAATTCAGGAAGGCAGTATAGGCCTGATGAAAGCAGTTGACAAATTTGAATATAAGAGAGGATTCAAATTTTCAACCTATGCAACCTGGTGGATTAGACAATCTATAAATCGGGCGATAGCCGACCAAGCCCGCACCATCAGGATTCCGGTACATATGAAAGAGATTATTAGTAAATTGACGAAAATTGCTCGTCGTTATCGCCAGAAATATGGTCGGGACCCTCTCGTTGAAGAATATGCTAAAGAAATGAAGATGGCGCCGGAAAGGATACGAGCCGTACTGAAGATAATGCAGGAGCCCATATCCTTAGCTACTCCTATTGGTGAAGAAGAAGAGAGCCATCTGGAAGATTTCATCGAAGACCGCGATAACCTTTCCCCGGTCAATGTCGCATTAGATGTTTTGCGCCAAAAGGAAATAGAGAAGGTGTTATCAACTTTGACCGAACGAGAGGCAAAGATTATCAAATTGAGATTTGGAATTGGAGTCGGATATCCCCGGACTTTAGAAGAGGTAGGTCAGATCTTTAATGTAACCAGGGAAAGAGTAAGACAAATTGAGGCAAAGGCGATAAGAAAACTGCGCCATCCCTCAAGAAGTAAGTATTTAAGAGAATACGTTGAATAATTCAATATATGGAATCCCTGAGTTTTAAGAAAACCATTGGTCGGGTGCCCTTTAGGGTGCGCAATTTTTTCTCAAACTCAGGGCTTTTTTTTGTTGATTATTCTTTGAAAAAGAGATAAATTATTTCTGGTTGGGGACACTTTCTATGTAGTGTAGGGCTTTATGCCCGTAATTGAGATGAAGGGATAGTTTTCGGAGTCGCTCGGTCAGTAAAACCTCGCTCTAATTCCG
>CAZJWT010000019.1:0-14429 GCA_964550005.1 uncultured Clostridia bacterium
AAGGTTATAAAGAGATTGAATTTGGGCCAGTAGCAGGAGAGCAAAGCTCTCCTAAACCGGTAGGCGCTCCGATTCATCGGAGCGTTTCCATGCGCAACCTGAAGGTTGCGGCTACCGTATGGAAGCAAAGCTTACGCTTTGCTGCTACAATCTTCGATTTTTGGCTAAAAATTCTAATGCTCGCTACACCAAATTCCCTCGCATTAGGGCGAGGCATTTCTTGAATAGGGAATAAGTTGATGGGAATGACTTTAAAGAAAATCGCGGAACTTGTTGGCGGTCAGCTATCCGGAGATGGCGAAATAGTCATTGAAGGGGTGGGTAGTTTGACAGAAGCAGAGAAAGGTGAGATTACATTCCTGGCAAGTTCTAGATACAGGAATCAAGTATCAAAGACTAAGGCTTCAGCCATTATTATCGGTGAGGAAGTTGAGCTACCCGAAATTCCTTCGATACGGACAAAGAATCCCTATTTGGCTTTTGCCCAGGTAATGAAAGTATTGGTTACCCCCAGAAAACTACCCACTGGAATAGATAAGACCAGCATTCTTGGCCAGGGAGTAAAATTGGGTAAGGATGTTGTGATTGGAGCTTATGTGGTTGTGGGAAATGATGTGGTGATCGGAGATAGGACGGTAATTTTTCCGGGGACCTACATTGGAGATAAGGCTGTGATTGGCAAGGATGGGCTAATCTATTCAAATGTCACAGTAAGGGAAGAAATTATTATAGGCGATAATGTAATTATTCACCCGGGTGCAGTTATTGGTTCAGATGGGTTTGGTTATGTGACTGAAAAAGGAAAGCACCATAAGATTCCCCAAGCAGGAACTGTTGAAATTGGAAATGGCGCAGAAATTGGAGCAAATGTTACTATCGATCGAGCGACTCTGGGTAAAACACTCATAGGGGAAGGGACGAAAATTGATAATCTTGTCCAGATTGGACACAATGTTAGAATAGGCAAGAACTGTCTTATAGTTTCTCAGGTGGGTATCTCGGGCAGTACTGTGATAGGTGATAATGTAATCCTGGCTGGCCAGGCAGGCCTTGTTGGCCATATTAGCGTTGGTGATAATGCGGTTGTTGGTGCGCAGGCGGGGGTTACGAAAAGTGTGCCAGCGAATATGACTGTTTCTGGCTATCCTGCTAGGGAACATAGGACAGCCCAAAGGATGAATGCTCAATTGTTTAGATTGCCAAAATTGTATGAAGAGATAAAGGAGTTGAAGAAAGAAATAGAGGAATTGAAAGAAAAAATAAAGTGAAGGACCAAGTCATTTGCCCTTTAGGAATGTAGCTGCAGAGTGATCGCCATTAGGTTTTGCATCCCGATTTTCAATCGGGAAATCTGTGCCTACAATGGGAGGGAAATTTGTAGGCACGGTTTTAACCGTGCAAAAATGGAGGAAATTATGGATTTACAGAGGACCGTAAAAAGGGAGAGCACTTATTCTGGAATAGGTTTGCACACCGGGAACATAACTTCAGTGGCCTTCAAGCCAGCACCACCCAATTCGGGAATAAAATTTGTGAGGTCAGATTTACCGGGTAAGCCGGGAGTTGAAGCTAACATAAAGAACGTTATAAGTGTAGCACGTGGGACTACTCTGGGCAATGGTAGTTTCCAGATCCAGACGGTAGAGCATATTATGGCTACTCTATGCGGTCTGGGTATAGATAATCTCATCGTTGAAGTGAATGCTGATGAGCCACCTGTGGCTGATGGTAGCGGGCTTCCTTTTGTGGAGACTCTGGAGAAGGCTGGTTTGGAAGAACAGAATTTTGAAAAAGAGTACTTTGAGATAACTGAACCTGTCAGGTTTTCTGATGGAGATGTCCATCTGGTCGTTTTGCCATCGGATGAATTTAAAGTGTCCACTACCATCGATTACAAACACCACATTTTAAAAAGTCAATATGGCTCGTTCACCATAACCAAGGAAATTTTCGAAAAGGAGATTGCTCCAGCCAGAACATACTGTTTTGAGCATGAAATCGAATCTCTGAAGCGCCGAGGGTTAGCTCGAGGGGGGAGTTTAGAGAACGCGGTAGTAATTGGACAAAATGGCATTCATAATAAGGACCTCAGATTTCCGGATGAATTTGTCCGCCACAAGATACTCGATTTAATGGGAGATGTCTATTTGATAGGAAAACCTCTAAAGGTACACATTATTGCTATACGGTGTGGACATGCTGCTAACATTGCTTTAACTAGAAAGTTAGGTAAACTCTCGGATAAATCTGCTGGTAGTCAAGCGAGTAGGATTTTTAAGGAGGAGGAATTCGCAGGAAAAGTTTTAGGTTTGGAAGAGATTCAGAGTATAATTCCCCACCGTCCTCCTTTCCTATTTGTAGACAAAATAATAATGTCAGAGAATATGACGAAAGCCGTGGGATTCAAGAATTTAACTATTAATGAAGAGTACTTCAGAGGGCATTTTCCTAACTATCCGATTATGCCAGGTGTTCTAATTGTAGAGTCGATGGCACAGACTTCCTGCGTTCTCTTCTTGGCCCGCTCAGAACTCAGAAAGAAACTCCCCTATTTTATGGCGATTAGGGAGGTTAAATTTCGTAAGCCTGTCTTTCCGGGAGACCAGCTGCAGCTCGAAGTAGAAGTTACTCGTGCCCGGGTGAGAGGAGGAAAGATTCAAGGTAAGGCATATGTTAGGAATGAATTGGTGGCTGAGGCCGAATTTATGTTCTCCTTGGTAGACCGGTAGATCGAATGCCAAAAACTACGAACTACGAACTACGAACTACGAACTACGAACTACGAACTATGAACTATGAACTCTCTTCACTTTTGGAGGAAATATGAACATTCACAAAACAGCCTTAGTTCATCCGGATGCAGTAATTGGAGAAGATGTAGAGGTTGGTCCATTTGCAATTATCGGACCAGATGTAAAGATTGGAAAGGGGACCAGGATTGGAGCTCGTGCAGTAATCGACGGAAATACTCAAATTGGTGAAAATTGTCAGATATGGACAGGAGCCATAATTGGGAATTTACCACAAGACTTAAAGTTTAAGGGAGAAGAAACAAAAGTTGTAATTGGTGATAACAACATTATCAGGGAGTATGTAACTATCAACTTAGGAACAGGTTCTTCAGGAGCAACAACAATTGGAGATAACAATCTCATAATGGCATATGCTCACATTGCTCACGATTGTGTCATTGGCTCTAACGTAATCTTAGCTAACGTAGCTACTCTGGCAGGTCACGTAGTGATTGAGGATAAGGCTATCGTAGGAGGACTAACCCCAGTCCATCAGTTTGTCCGCATTGGGACATTGGCTATTGTGGGTGGCGGTTCCCGGGCAGCCAAAGACGTGCCTCCCTATTGTATGGCAGCGGGGACACCGATTAGAATTTTTGGACTGAATACAGTAGGGTTGCAAAGGAACAATTTCCCAAAGCATGTTAAGGCCCAGCTAAAGAGAGCTTATAAGGTTCTCTTCCGCTCGAAGTTAAACACTACGCAGGCTTTGAAAGTTTTGGAGAAGGAACCGAATATGTCGGATGAGCTGCTCCATTTAATCTCCTTTATTAAAGAATCGGAAAGGGGAATCTGCAAAGAATGAAGATAGCGAATAGAAAGATTGGATTGATTGCTGGTAATGGGAGATTTCCTTTGATTTTTGCACAAGAAGCGAAGAAACAAGGAGTAGAAGTAGTCGCCCTGGCAATAAAGAAGGAGACGAGTCCCAGCCTGGAGAATTTGGTAGATAGAATCCACTGGGTCGATTTAGGAGAGTTGGGTGACCTGATTGAGATTTGTAAGAGGGAGGAGATAACCAGAGCAGTGATGGCAGGGCAGGTTAGACACACTCGCCTGTTCAGTGAGGTAAAGCTGGACGCAAGAGCTATGGCGCTTTTGGCTGGAGTGCAGGATAAGAAGGCTAATTCTCTACTGGGAGCAGTAGCTGATGAGCTATCGAGGGAGGGAATAGAACTAATAGATTCAGCTACCTACCTTTCCCACCTTTTACCCTCTCCCGGTATTTTAACCCGTCGGAAACCCACCCAGAAGGAGTGGAGAGATATCGAGTTTGGTCACAAGATGGCTAAAGAAATCGCCGGCCTTGACATCGGGCAGACAGTTGTGGTGAAGGATCAGGCCGTTTTAGCAGTGGAAGGAATGGAGGGAACAGACCTCACCATAAAGAGGGGAGGGAAGTTAGGCAAAGGAGATGTTGTGGTAGTGAAGGTAAGTAAACCACAACAGGATAGGAGATTTGACCTTCCCATTGTTGGTGAGAGGACAATAGAGGTATTGAAAGCGGCTAAAGCAAGAGTACTTGCCTTTAGTGCCCGCGGTACAATACTATTGGATAGAGAGAAAGTGGTTAAAAAGGCCAATCAAAATGGCATTTCGCTGGTGGCAATAAGAGAGGAAGAAAGTTAGAAACTGACAGAGGTAACGACCGCAGGTTAGGTAGTGTAGGGCTTTATGCCCGTAATTGGGATGAAGGGATAGTTTTCGGAGTCGCTCGGTCAAATGTCATTGCGAGGAGCTGAGCGACGAAGCCCCGATTTATCGGGACCACGCTCCTTGCAGTCGCTCGCAATGACATCTGCAACTATCCCTTCATCCCGAGGTATTAAGAGGTGGGGATAGTTTTCGGAGTCGCTCGGTTAGAAAATTAAAAGATAGTTTGTTCATCACTGAGGAATTTTCGCCTTGTTTTGGAGTCCGGCCGAAAGGGCGGGATGAATTTGACCTTGCTTTCGCAAGGACTCCACACCACAAACTATCTTTCAAATGCATTTAGTGTTAGGTATCTGGCCCCATTTATGGGAGCATTTTGGAGAGAAGAATGGTTAGAGTTGGTGTGATTGGGGTTGGTCATATAGGTGAGCACCATGCCCGGGTCTATTCGCAAATCCCAGATGTAGAGTTGGTGGGAGTTGTAGATATTGAGCAGAAAAGAAGAGAGAAGGTCGCTCGAGAATGTAGTACAACTCCCTATGCAAATTATGGAGAAATTTTCGATAAGATCGATGCAGTAAGTGTTGTGGTACCCACCGATATGCATTATTCTGTGGCAAAGGATTTCTTGAAAAGAGGCGTTCACTGTTTGATAGAAAAACCAATTACTCCTACCTTGGAAGAAGCCGAGGACCTTTTAAGCATAGCACGCGAGAGGAATTTAATCTTACAGATAGGACACATTGAGCGATTCAACAGCGCGATATTGGAGGCACAAAAATATATCAAAGAGCCAAAGTTTATTGAAGCTTACAGGCTTGGACCCTACGATCCCCGTACTTCCAATATCGGGGTAGTACTCGACTTGATGATTCATGATATCGACATCGTTCTTTATCTGGTGAGGTCACCAGTAAAAAGTATTGATGCTATCGGCGGTAGTGTTCTCTCTCAGAATGAGGATATTGCCAATGCCAGAATTAATTTCCAGAATGGTTGTGTGGCTAATATATCAGCAAGTCGGGTTTCTCTGGAAAAGTTTCGCAAAATCAGAATATTTCAAAAGGATGTGTATATTTCGTTAGATTATGTTAAACAGAGTTTGAAAATTTATCAAAAGAAGGAAAAAGAAGTTAAATCAATGAAAGATATAATGATTTTGCTGCCAGAATTGAAGAAGACAGACCCTTTGAGAGAAGAGTTGACACATTTTATCCAATGTGTGGAGAGAGGCAGGAAGCCGCTGGTTTCTGGCGAGCATGGTCGGGATGCTCTGGAGATCGCTTTAGAAATTCTTAAGAAAATCAAGGAAAATTTAGGATAAGCGATGGTTAAGAAAATATTCATTGTAGCCGGTGACCCATCGGGAGACTTGCACGGTGCAAATTTGGTAAATGCCCTGAAAGAGATATCTTCCCAGATAGAGATATCTGGCTTGGGTGGTGAAAGGATGGAGAGCGCTGGAGTAAGGCTTCTGGCTAAACTTACTGAACTGGCAATTGTAGGATTTAGTGAAGCGATTAATAATATACTTGCTCTTCGTCAGATTTACAGAAAGACGAAAGAATTTTTAAGAGAGGAGAAGCCAGATATAATTGTCTTGATCGATTACCCTGGTTTCAATTTGAGGGTAGCAGTCTTGGCTAAGAAGCTGAAGATTCCTTTAGTTTATTATATTGGTCCGCAAATCTGGGCCTGGAGGCGTGGTAGAATTAAGAATATAGCAGAATTGGTTAATAAGATGTTGGTGATATTTCCCTTCGAAGAAGAGACATACAGGAAGGCCGGGGTGGATGTTTCGTTTGTCGGTCACCCCCTCTTAGATAATATTCAGCCAACCAGGAGTAAAGAAGAAGTTTGTCGAAAGTATGGGCTCGATCCCGATTCCCCTATTATTGGACTTATGCCTGGAAGTAGAAAACAGGAGATAGAGCGTCTTCTTTCAGTTATGTTGGAGGCTTCCAGAAGGATAGCTGAAAACAGGAAAGTGCAATTTGTCTTGCCCTTGGCGGGCAACATACCTATGAATTACATAAAAGAACATATAACAAAATTTGAAATGGATAGACTTAACCGAAGGAAGCTTTTTAAAAGTCGAAAAGAAGAGAGGTCTCCTCTTCCGATACTGGTAGTGCGGGACGAAGATTATAATATAAGAAGAACATTAACCTTGGCTTTAGTGGCTTCGGGAACGGCTACTCTGGAGAACGCCTGTCTGGGTATTCCAATGATTATAATTTATAAAGTTTCACTTTTCAGTTATTTACTCGCCCGGCTTCTAATAAAAATTCCGAGAATTGGTTTGGCCAATATTGTAGCAGGAAAGAGGGTGGTTCCGGAATTTATTCAGGGGAAGGCTCGCCCCAAAGAGATTGCTAAGGTAGCCTGCGATTGGTTGAATAATCCGGGCCTTATGAGGGAGATCAGAAACGAACTCAAAATGGTTAAAGAAAAGTTAGGAACTTCAGGGGCATCTAAGAGAGTGGCAAAAATTATTCTGGAGGAGGTCTTAGCGAGCAACTGATGAACCTTTTAAAGAGACTATTTGCTTACGTTAAGCCTTATAGGATACGTTTCCTTGAAGCGATGGTCTGTATGGCCTTAGTTGCTGGGCTAACTTCGCTTTTAATGTATTTGATAAAGCCGACATTCGACAGAATCTTTACTCAAAAGAATGCCCAGATTATTCCTTATATTATCCTGATTATTATCTGTTGTGCCCTTGTTAAAGGGATATTTGACTACTACGAGTCTTATCTCATGGCTTATGTCGGTCAGAGAACAATAATGGATATAAGGAACAAGCTTTACAGCCACCTGCAAAGCCTGTCTTTGGACTATTTCATTCGCCAGAGGACAGGTCAGATTATTTCCCGTCTGACTAATGATGTTATGTTGTTGCAGAGAGCAATTGTTAGTGTTCCGGCAAATTTAATTCGGGGGGGCTTGACCGTCGTAGGCTTGACCATACTTCTCTTCTATTTGCATTGGCGATGGGCAATCATAATTATGGTTGTTTTTCCTCTGGTTATCTTACCTTTGAGGAATTTTGGGAAAAGATTGAGAAAGATAAGTAGAAAGAGCCAGGAGAAGATGGCTGACATCTATTCTTTGCTGCAGGAGAAGATCCTGGGAATAATGATGATTAAGTCTTTCTGTATGGAGAGGGCAGAGGAGGAAAAGTTTGAAAAGGAGAATAGTAATTTCTTTAAAATTATTATGAAGGCAATGCGGGTGGTAGCCATTCAATCGCCTGTTATGGAATTTATTGCCACTTTGGGCCTAGTAGGCGTTCTGGTTATTGCTGGTTATGAGGTTATAAGTGGAAAGACTACTATAGGGACATTCTTCGCCTTTATTGCCGCTATCTCTTCTATTTATAAACCTGTAAAGAATTTCGCCAGCCTAAATGAGCAGATTCAACAAGCCTTAGCTGCCAGTGAAAGAATTTTCTATGTTTTAGATACGAAGTCTTTTGTGGCAGAACTTCCCAATGCTAAAGACCTTCCACCCTTGAGAGAAAAAATAATCTTTGAAAAAGTTTCTTTCTATTATCCCCAAGAGGTTTCTTCTGGAGAAAACGATCTCGTTCTGGAGAACATTAGTTTAGAAGTTTCCAAAGGAGAAATATTAGCTCTGGTTGGTCCCAGCGGAGGTGGAAAAACTACCATAGCCAATCTAATTCCTCGTTTCTATGACCCGACAAAGGGAAAAATTACAATTGACGGTGAGGATATAAGAGAGGTAACCCTCAAATCGTTGAGAGGGCAGATGGGCATTGTCACCCAGGAAACAATTCTCTTTAATGATACAGTCAGAAACAATATTGCCTATGGTGATCCACAAGCTCCCTTTGAGAGGATTGTGGCCTCAGCCCGTATTGCAAATGCTCACGAGTTCATAATGGAGCTCCCCCAAGGTTACGAAACGGTTATTGGCGAGAGGGGACTGAAGTTATCCGGTGGACAGAAGCAGCGAATCGCCATTGGCAGGGCTATTCTTAAGGAGCCGGAAATCTTGATTTTCGATGAAGCAACCTCCTCATTAGATTCAGAATCTGAACTCTTAGTCCAGGAAGCATTAGACCGCCTCATGAAAAATCACACCACTTTCGTAATAGCGCATCGTCTGTCAACAATCCGAAAAGCAGATAGGATTATTGTGATAAATCGAGGCCGAATTGTAGAGGTGGGAAGGCACGAAGAGTTGATGGAGAGGAGCGGCTTGTATAGGAGACTTTACGATCTGCAATTTAGAGAGGAGTTTTCTCTTACATGAGAATTAAAATTTTTCTC
Organism: uncultured Clostridia bacterium; assembly: GCA_964550005.1. Lineage (GTDB taxonomy): Bacteria > UBA6262 > WVXT01 > WVXT01 > WVXT01 > CAZJWT01. Next base: position 8,741 of record CAZJWT010000019.1, read on the forward strand.
GTTTTTACCGGCTTCCTTTTATTCTGTCATCCATCTCTTTCGTAAGGATTCGCTGAGGATTGGAACTTTCCCATGAGTAGAAAGGAGTTTAAAGTATGAATATAGCGATTATTGGGCTTGGCTACTGGGGCGCAAATTTAGCCAGAGTCCTTTTCCAACTTCCCAGTGCAAACCTACATTCTGTTTGCGATATAAGAAAGGAACGCCTGGACTATGTTAAGTCAACCCTTCCTACCGTGGAAACCACTCCGGATTACAGAATCTTGTTGAGAAATAGAGAAATTGAAGCAGTGGTAGTAGCAACTGAGGCACAATTCCATTACCAGATTGCAAAAGAGTGCTTAGAAGCTGGCAAACACACTCTGGTGGAGAAGCCTCTGTCTCTAACCAGTCAGGAGTGCAGAGAGCTAATAGAAATTGCTGAAAGAAGAAATATAATTCTTATGGTAGGCCACACTTTTGAATATAATGCAGCAGTCAGAAAATTGAAAGAGTATGTTGTTGGGGGAGAGTTGGGCGAGATATATTATATTTATTCTAGTAGATTAAATCTGGGAAAAATTCGCCGGGACATTAATGCAATGTGGAACTTTGCTCCCCACGATATATCAATTATCCTCTATCTAATGGAGAGTGAGCCGATAAAGGTAAGTGCGCAGGGGCTTTGCTGTATTCAGGAAGGGATTGAAGATGTCGTTTTTATGCATCTCGAATTCGCAGACGGGGTAAGCGCCCACATTCATATCAGCTGGTTAGACCCCAATAAGGTGAGAAAGATGACCATAGTGGGTAGCAAGAAAATGGTAATTTACGACGATATAGAAAGTGATGCGAAAATTCAGGTATATGATAAGGGAATTGATAAGAAAGATTTAAGGGAGTCTTTGGGGAAATTTGAAACTTTTGGAGATTTCCAGCTTCTACTGCGGGCAGGGGACATATATATGCCCAAGATTGATTTTGTCGAGCCTCTGAAGGTGGAGTTTAGCCACTTTGTTGACTGCATCAGGGAGGGCCGAAAGCCATTAACCGATGGGTATGATGGTTTGAGGGTAGTTAAGGTTCTGGAAGCGGCGCAGAAGTCTTTAGAAAGTGGAGGCATTCCCCAAGAAGTTAATTTGGAGAGCTGATTGAGGAAAACTTACAAAATATATCCAAAGTGCAAAATCGGTAAGAATGCCCAGATTGGCGATTTTGTGATTATAGGACTTCCTCCCCGGGGAAAGAAAGAAGGAGAGTTAAAGACTACTATTGGGGATAACGCCGTTATTCGCTCGCACACTGTCGTCTATGCGGGAAACATTATAGGGAATAATTTTCAGTCTGGTCATAAAGTGATGATCCGAGAGAATAACAGGATAGGAGACAATGTGAGCATTGGCACAGGAACTGTAATTGAACACGATGTCGAGATCGCTGATAACGTTCGAGTTCACTCGCAAGCCTTTATACCCGAATTTTCTTCTCTCGGTGATGAATGCTGGATTGGGCCCAATGTTACCTTCACCAATGTCTTGCATCCCCTTTGCCCCAAAGCTAAGGAGTGCTTGAAAGGGCCAGTCTTAAAGAGAGGCGCGAAAATTGGAGCAAATTCTACTCTTCTTCCCAATATTGTGATTGGAGAGAGAGCTTTAGTGGGAGCAGGTTCTGTAGTTACAAGGGATGTTCCTGATGGCAAGGTGGTAATTGGTAATCCAGCAAAGGTGGTTAAGGACATAAGTGAGTTAAAATGTCCTTTTGGACTGATTGATAAACCCTATTAGTTTCGAAATGAAAAGGGGTGTCGGGATGAACATTCCTCTGGTTGATTTAAGACGGCAGTATTTGTCAATTAAGAAAGAAATCGATGGGGCTATTCAGGATGTTATCGATAATAGTGCCTTTATTATGGGAGAAGATGTAGAGGAATTTGAGAATGAATTTGCAAAATTTTGTGGGGTTAGATATGGAGTGGGGACAAGTTCTGGCACTACTGCTCTTCACCTGGCCCTCCTCGTTTGCGGGATAAAGCAAGGCGATGAAGTCATTACGGTTCCTTATACATTCATCGCCACTACGGAAGCAATTTCTTATACTGGTGCGAAAGTCGTTTTCGTGGACATTGAAGATAGAAGTTATACTATGGATCCCGAAAAGATTGAACAGGCAATTACAGAAAGAACTAAAGCAATTATCCCGGTTCATCTATTTGGTCAGCCTGCCGATATGGATAAGATTATTGGTATTGCTAAGAAGAATAACCTCGTTGTAATTGAAGATGCTTGCCAGGCCCATGGTGCTGAGCATCGAGGGAAGAAGGTGGGAAGTCTGGGAGATATCGCCTGTTTCAGTTTCTATCCCGGGAAAAATTTGGGCGCTTACGGAGATGCCGGCATGGTAGTCACGGATAATAAAGAATTAGCAGAAAAGGTAAGGATGTTAAGAGACCACGGGCGCAATAAGAAATATTACCATCAGGTGGAGGGATATAACTATCGGCTGGACGCAATTCAAGCTGCCGTACTCAGAGTAAAGTTGAGGCACCTGGGAGAATGGACAGAAAAGAGGAGAAGAAACGCTAAATTGTATAACGAGTTACTTAAAGGAAGCGGAGTCAAAACTCCAGTGGAAATGGAATATGCCAAGCACGTTTACCACCTTTATGTTATTAAAACAGAGAAGAGAGAGGAATTATACTCAAGGTTAAAGGAGAAAGGAATTTCTGCAGCCATCCATTATCCTCTTCCTTTGCACCTGCAAGAAGCATATAGATACCTGGGTTGGAAAAAAGGCGATTTTCCCGTCTCCGAAGCCTGTGCGAAAGGATTGCTTTCTCTTCCTATGTTTCCCGAATTGACCCGAGAGGAGATCGCAGAGATTGTTCAGATAATAAGAAATTTTACAAGTTAAATTATGAAAGGCGGTGTGGTGGATGTATCGAGGCAAGAGGATTTCACTGGTCATTCCTGCATATAATGAAGAGAAATTAATAAGGCCCACTCTGGAGAGCGTTCCGGGAATTATCGATAAGATTTATGTAGTGGATGACGGAAGTACGGACAATATGGCAAACGTAGTGGGGAAATATATGCAGACGGATAGGAGAGTTGAGCTTATTCAGCATGGAAGGAACAGGGGAGTTGGGCAGGGAGTAATTACGGGGTATAAGAAATCGAGTTCAGAAAACTATGACATTACTGTAGTTGTGGGGGGAGATAATCAGATGCCTTTAGAGCAGGCGCAAGACTTCCTTGACCCTCTAATCAATGGAGAAGCCGATTATGCCAAAGGGAATCGCTTCTTGATCGAGAAAAGCATTTTTGAAGATATGCCCAGAATAAGACTGGTGGGGAATTCTATCATCTCGCTCCTTACCAAACTCGCTTCCGGTTATTATAAGATATTTGATATGGTTGATGGGTATACCGCGATAACTAAACGTGCCATAGACCTGATCAACTGGGATAAAGCTTGGAAGGGATATGGTTATCCTATGGATTTTCTCATTCGTCTCAATGCTTATGGCCTAAGGGTGATTGATATACCGAGAAGGACTATTTACCTGGAAGGGGAAAGGCAATCTCAAATTAAGGGAGTAAGCTATGCACTCAAGGTTTCGCCAATGTTGATTAGGGGTTTCTTCTGGAGACTGGTTAAGAAATACATTTTCAGGGACTTCCATCCGGTTGTCTTTTTTTACTTCCTGGGTTTAACTCTCTTTTCCGTGGGTATTTTGATGGGCCTATTATTGATTTACTATAAATTGGCTGGAATAAATGTCTCTGGTCCAAAATCTATCCTCTGTGCTCTATTAATTATTATGGGATTTCAATCGATACTTTTTGCCATGCTATTCGATATGTATCAGGAAAAATAAGTTTTTATGAATGAAGATGGTAAAAAAAACTACCAATTCAAGGTTTGTATATTAACCAGCGGATTTCCTCGATATGAAGGAGACTTATTCGGTAATTTTATTTTATCTTTAAGTAAAGAATTAATAAAACAGGGATTTAGAGTTTCCGTTCTCGCTCCGCATGCCCCAAAGGTTAAGAAGACCGAAGAATTAGATGGAATTAAAGTTTATAGGTTTTCTTATTTCCTTCCATTCGCATTACAGAAACTTTGCTATGGTTCTGGAATAGCCCCCAATATCCGACGCAGTTTTTTAGCTAGACTTCAACTGCCCTTCTTTTTCTTTTCCCAATTATTTTCTCTAATCTGGCTTATAAAGAAAGAAAAAATAGACATTGTAAATTCTCATTGGATGATCGCTCAGGGATTGAATGGGGCACTGGTCAGAAAATTTTTGGGAACACGTCATATAAATACTGTTCATTCTGCTGATGTATTTGCTCTGAAGAGGTTTCCATTTGGAAGATACATTGCTCGATTTATTATAAGAAATAGCGATTATGCAATGACAGTGAGTTCTTTCATAAAGTCAAATTTGGATGAATTAGTAGGCTATGATACGAAAGCGACAGTTTGTCCTATGGGTATAGATATGAATACCTTTGTTCCAAAAGACCAGGTGAAACTGAAAGAAAAATATAAGATAAAATCGAATCATGTATTGCTCTTTGTGGGAAGATTGATTGAAGTAAAAGGTATTGAATATTTAATCGATGCCCTGCCGATCGTTAGTAATGAATTACCAGATTTAAAATTGTTAATCGTAGGCACAGGAAATTTGGAAAAGCAACTGAAAGAGAAAGTGAGAAAATCAAATCTTTCTTCATACGTCTCTTTTTTAGGTGCCGTGAAGCACGCTGATCTGGTTGATTATTACAATATTTGTGACTTATTAATTTTGCCATCTATATTTGATAAATATGGCCATACCGAAACATTGGGTATGGTGATATTGGAAGCGATGTCCTGCGGAAGGCCGGTGATCGCCAGTAATATCGGAGGCATTCCTGAGTCGGTGAAAGATGGATATAATGGATTATTGACGATTCCCAAAAATCCCGCGGATATCGCCGATAAAATAGTAAAGGCTTTTACCCAATTTGACCTTGAGGAAATGGGCGAGAAAGCGCGCCAGACTGCCCGCAGATATGACTGGGAAGAAATAGGCAAAAAATACGAACAGGCTATGAAAGAAGTATTTTTGGTAAATTGTAGAATTAAAAAATGAAATAATGAAAGTTTTATTTATATATCCAAATTTGATGCGGCAAGAAAATATTTCATTAGGTATAGCCTATATATCTGCCTATTTGAAGGCTCGTGGTTATAGCACTTATTTAGTTGATTATACTTGGGGTGGCAGAGTAAAAGACACTATTTTAGCTGTTAGGAAATTTGGGCCGGATTTAGTTGCTTTTTCTATAAGAAGTGGAGAATTTACTTTTTGTTTGAGGATTTCAAGGAAATTAAAGGACTACTTCGGATCAGATATAAAAATTATTTTTGGAGGAGTTCATCCAACGATTGATCCAGAAGGAGTAATTGAGGAGGATTGTGTAGATATGGTTTGCGTCGGAGAAGGGGAACAAGCTATAGCCGAACTTTGTCAAAAAATGGAAAAGAAAAAGCCTATCGATCAGATTAAGAATATCTGGGTTAAAAAGGATGGGATAATCAAAAAGAATGATGTTCGTGATTTGATCGAAGATTTAGACGAGATTCCATTTCCAGATCGGGACCTCTTTGATATAGCGAGATATATTTCATCTCGGGATGGAGCTATTGATATGATCGT
>CAZJWT010000020.1:0-14332 GCA_964550005.1 uncultured Clostridia bacterium
CCATCTTCAGTTTCTTCAAAGCGAGCCAGGAAAGGATAACCAGAACTATACCATAAGCTGCATCAGTAACACAAAGACCAAAGAAAAGTGCAAAGAATAGTGCCAGATAGGGGGTGGGATCGATGCTTCCATATATGGGGCGACCATAGAGGTCTGTAACAACTTCAAAGGGCTGAATTGCTTTACTATTTTCCAGAACCACAGGCACTTTTTCGCCTTCCTGGGGAGGAGAAACTGTTATTTCTATCTCAGGATACTTCTCTTCTAAAGTTTTCTTTAGCGGGGCGACTCTTGTCTCCTGAATCCAGCCGGAAAGGAGAAAGGAGCCACTTGTACGGGCTAAAAAATTTAGCGTTTCCTCCTTCTTCTGGAGATTGTAATAGTGGTCGTGCAGAACCATAAACTGGGCCTTATAACGCAATAGAGAAGAGGCTTCTCTGTTCAGTTCTTGTTCCCTGTTCACCGTTTCTCCTATATCCCTCTCAATCTGGGCAAGGAGCTCCTTGGGCGAAAGGTTCACTTCAGGCAAGAGAGTTTCTTGAAATTCATACTTCTTTAGAAGCGGGGTAATAGTATCCTTCTTTTCTTTTAGAAAAACAACCACCATATATACATAAGTTTTGTCTCGTCCGGCTTCACACCAGTAACTTAGTGATGAAATCTTCTCCATTTCTCCTGAAAACTTTTGGTAACTTTTCAGAGAAATGATTCCCGGAACCACTCGTGTCTTATCTGTATCCGCAAGGTCAGACAAGTTTAACAATAAATTTCTCCAGGGAATTAAGGTGGTTCTCTGTTCATGAAGTCTCTTCCTTTCGATCTCTAATTTGCGAAACCCTTCTTCCACAGTCTTGCATTGGGAGTGAATCTCATCCAATCTAAAAGTCTCCAAAATTTTGGCAAATTCAACTATATCCAGAACTAACTTTTCTTGAGTTAGACCCCCTAGAAATACGGATTTCTCTTCGAAGTTGGCGAGGAATTCGAGGAGGTATTGAACTTTCCTCAATCTGTCTTCAAAAACGCTCTCCCGCCTCCATTCCATAAAAAGGTCTTCGCTGAGCTCTTTCCGGAGGTCGCTAATCTCGACAACTCCCCATTTGTGGAGGAGCTCAATTACGCTTTCCCGGATTGAATTATGCCCTATTATCTGAATCTTTCCGATTTTAGAAATTGCCATTCTATTTCAGTTGAATCCCCATTTCCTGGACTACTCGGCCGAGTGCCCTGGGGAAGCGGGGTTTCACTTTCTCCTTCAGCTTCTCTATCTCCTCTCTTTCTCTCCCAGCAATTTTCTTGCTTTCCCTTTGAGCATCCTCCTCTGCTCGAGTAGCGAGTTCTTCCATTGCCTTTTGTGTCTCTTCCCTGGCTCCAGCAATTAGCTCCTTCTTTCTCTTCAGCGCATCCTGGACAATAGTTTCTCCCTGAAGGTGTGCCTGTTTTACTTTCTCTTGACAATCCCTTTCCACTTCTCTTATTTTTTCAATTGCAGGAGTAACCATTTTTATTTGACTCAAGCAGCCCTTGACAAAATTTGTTTCCAGCTATACTAACGCTACAGAAATTTCTAAATCCAAAACTTTATTATTTAGTAGAATATAATAAATGTCCTCTAAAGTCAAGAATTTTCTTGACATTTAGCACATTTTTTAGTATATATCAAGTACAAAAAAGCAGAGAAATGGAGAAAATGGATTGATTCAGGAGACTTTAGTTCTCATAAAGCCGGATGGCTTAAAGAAGTCTCTAACCGGTAATATTCTAACCCGCCTCTCAGAAACAAAGTTGGAAATCGCTGCAGCTAAGATTATCCGTGTCAGCCAAGAATTGGCTGAAGAACACTACTGCCATATGAAAGGGAAGCCATTCTTCGAAGAACTTATCAAATATATCCGGGGAGAACTCCATGAAAGGCGAAAAGTTCTCGCTATGGTTTACCATGGAGAAGACGCAATAAGAAAGGTTAGAGAAATCGCTGGTGCCACCAATCCTGAGGAGGCTGACCCCATCTCCATAAGGGGTGCTTATGGACGCATCACTACCAGTGGCCTCTATGAAAATGTAATACATACCTCTACGAATGAAGCAGAAGCTGAGAGGGAAATAAAGCTCTGGTTCGAACCGCATGAAATAATATACGAATTATATCCGACTGAGGAAGTAACTCTTAAAGAAGTCAACAAGAGAGTCTGGAAGCGATAACCTGAGTTTCCATTAAGGACGCCGCCTTATTTTCAGGCTGCGTTTTATTATCTAAAAGGACTTCACAAAGATGACTGCGCCGGTTAGGAATCAACAACCCAGAACGAATTTTGTGAAGGGCTATTTATCTAAAGAAAGGGAACCGCTTTGGCTAAAAACAAGATTTACCTTATCGACGTAACCAACAGGGACGGTGTCCAGACTGCCAGGCTCGGGTTAGCCAAGTTAGAGAAGACGATGATTAATATCTATCTTAATGAGATGGGTATCTATCAGAGCGAGTTTGGCTTCCCTGTAACTAACCACGAGACCAATTATCTCAATGCCAATCTGGAACTGGCGAAGATGGGAGTCCTCAAACCCATCATTCTCTCTGGCTGGATTAGAGCGATCAAGGAAGATGTGGAAGAGGCTACTCGGCTAACCAGAGTAAAACATCTGAATCTCTCTATCTCAACTTCCGAGCAGATGGTGCGGGGCAAATTCGAAGGTAAGAAGGGTAAGGAAGACATCATTAAAATGATGACTGAAGCCTGCGATAGGGCTAAAGAAAAGGGAATTGAGACTTTTGGCGTCAATGCCGAGGACGCATCCCGCACCGACGACGAATATTTAATCAGGTTTGCCCAGGCAGCAAAGGAACACGGTGCCTGTCGCATCCGCTATTGTGACACATTGGGTTACGATGACCCCTTTAGTATATACGACAAGGTCAAACTCCTGGCTGAACAGGTGGGACTACCGGTTGAACTACACTGCCATAACGACCTCGGAATGGCAGTAGGCTGCTCGGTGGCTGGCGCCAAAGGTGCAATCGATGGCGGTGTCGATGCCTACATCAATACCACTGTTAACGGAATGGGCGAAAGGTGTGGAAATGCTGATCTTATCTCCGTAATTTTAGCTATTAAGAAGTCGAAGGGCTACGAAAATAGATACATTTTGGATGAGAGAGTAGACCTCTCCTCTGCTTGGAAGATCGCTAAATATGCTTCATATGCCTTTGGTGTTCCCATTCCAATCAACCAGCCAGCAGTGGGCGCAAATGCTTTTGCTCATGAGTCAGGGATACATGCCGATGGTGCATTAAAGGATCGCAGAAATTACGAACTCTATGACTTCGAAGAACTAGGCCGGGGAGACCCGGAAATAATAGAAACAGGAAGACAGATTACTGCTGGCGAATATAGCGGGATTAAGGGATTCAGGAATGTATATGGAAAGTTAGAGGTAGAATTTAAGGATGATGAACAGGCAAGAAAAATTTTGGAACTTGTCCGCTACGCCAATGTCCACACCCAGAAACCTCTCACCAATGGGGAGCTTCGCTTTATAGCTAAATACCCTGAACAGGCGAGGAAGATATTGACAGTTACACCTCCAGGATAAGGCTACTATTCTCAAGAACTAAGTAGGCAAAAGATGGAATATCTGGAAAGATTCCCGAATTTGGAGCCTGTGCCATAATCAATGCGGCTAAACGACAACTGTCAGGGCATTCTTACCACATTACCCCGCTCGAACCCTTCTCCTTCCAGAACCGTAGCCACACCATAATTCTTCTCTACTCTATTTATCTGGATCTTCCCGGCATAAGTCTGTTCAGCCCCCAAGCTGAGTCCTGTATCAGGGTCTATCAACTCTTCGCCAATTCTGTATACCTGAAAGACCTGTCCAATTTTGATCCCAGCATCTCCACCGGCATTAATATAGACGCTGCCACCGTTCACCTTCACTATTTTAGCCTGCCAGGGAACTGTTTCCATTCTATCCACGATTCCGTTTACAATTTTCTCTATACATTCGCGAGTTGCCTTGCCCAATGGGGTTTTCGCCGAGAAGCCACCACCAACAATATCACCAGTCCTAAGTACACCAGCCAACACCACGCCAACGGATGATGCGCTAGCCTCCTCACTTATTGCTTCCAGAATTACTCCTGTTGTTGCATCGTATATGCGGATATCACAGGCAACGTGAGCGTTAGTCGTCTGAAGGCCAGCTCCAGTCCTCTTTTTCAGGAGAACTCCACCCACTGCTGCGCCGCTAACTTTCTCCTCAAACTCAGTAAGTGCTCCCCGTACCAGTACCTGAGCACCCAATATTTCGCCAATCTTTGCAGCTGTCTCCCTGCCCACTCTGCCTGTCTGAGCTAAGTCCTGCTCCCTGATTATATCGCCGAGCTCTTTCCTTTCCAAAACGATAAAATTTCCAGTCTCATGTAAGGTAGTAGTAAGCATCTCAGCCATCCCTGAACCAATCTTCCTGTGGGCGGCCGGCACCTTCACTTCAAAATCCATAACGGCAATTCTCTTTTTGGGACCTTTGTACCCTGCCCTTTCAGGAGAAGGCTTCACCTGAGCACAGCCTATAAGGAAGACCAGTAAAACAATCGTAAAGTTACTTAAGAACTTTTTTGCCATATTTACCACTTCTCCTTTTTCTATCTTGAATTCTTCTTACCATATTACCTATTGAGAAAGCTTCTTCAGAAGTTCGCTAGCTATGTCTTCTACCTTTTTATTATTTCCTGCCTTAGCCTTATCCTTCATGCTCATTAAAGCTGCATTCCTCCACTCAACGTACTCTCCTTGGGAGATTTCAACTAGATTGTAGCAGTTATAGAGGTATTCTACCCCTTTAGCGGTCGGCCTTTCCACCTTTTCGTAATACATTTCTTTAGGTTTTATGCCATGCATCTGATAAATATCCATAATCATCCCCACAGTGTCGGTCAAAAATTCGCGTAACTCCTCATCACTAATACTCAATTCGCGGGTAGCATCACTGAATTCTCTCTGAACCGTTCCCTGTATACCCTCGGTAATATTTTTAATTACTTCTGCTCTCGCCTGACGGAGAGCCAGGGAGAAATCGGCCCGCTCGGTTACTCCCCCACTGAAGGAGAAGACGCCCTCGCCAATAGATATGGGTGTGTTTATCCAATCGGGCCTCTCCTCTAAACTCCTCTCCACTATTCTTTCCTGACCAACTATTGGAGGTTTCCCGGGGCCAGCACATCCTCCAGTTAAAATTGGAACCAGAAACAAAATTGAACAATGAAAAATTAGCCTTTTCATCCACCCCCCCCCTTAAAAAATTTCAAATTACAAATTACAAATTACAAATTACAAATTAAAAGATAGCTTTGCGAAGAGCTTTTGGAATTTTAGCCAAAAAACGAGGACGGCTAATTCTTCTTTCAAGCAAATCGCTGTTCGACGAGCGAAGCGAGGAGTTTCGATTTGCGCCTTGCAAAGTCCGAAGTTTTTTGGCGTTAAGAAATTCTTTTGCGATGAACAGACTATCTTTTAATTAAACCCGCCACTTCTATTCGGTATACGAAATAGCGACATTAACGCCGCCTTCCTTATTTTTGACCAGATTAATGGCGCATTCTTTACCTTCCCTGGAGAAAAGTAGCTGTCCAATGTCAGCACCTGGCCAATAATCGGCCTTTACCAAACCATAGCCTTCTCTCTCCATCTGCCTTATATAGAAAGTCACAACTCTGTCCATAGGGTCGGATGTAATGAAATTGAGAGTTGACACATTATCCTGAGTAGAGAGCCTTATTCCCCTCGCTCCTATATATACGGGAATCCCTTTCGCATCTTTTCTAATTTTTCCTTCTATAGAGGAGAACTCCTTTTTCCTTGGTGCACCAGGGATTTTCCTCTTTATCCAGACCGTATCTTTTTCCCTTATGATATTTTGAGTTAGTATAGAAGCATAATCAGAAAGCCAGCTTTTGAAAGGAACGCTCTTGCTCACCAGATACCATCCGCCAAAGGATAAAAAGACTAAAATAGAAAAGACCTTTACCAGAAAATTTATCTTCTTCCTTAAAGAGCGCCTGGCCTTATTGCGAGTTTCAGGTTGGGCTTCCCATGAAATCTCGACCTGGGAAGTTTCCTTCTCCTTGCTTTCTTCAATCTCAGAGAGCTTAGAGAGAACTTTATTAATGAGAGGGTGGGGTGATTTTACCACTCTCTTTCCAGATCTGTCACCTCGTTTTGGAACTTCTTCCACCATTTCTAAACTCCTCCGACCCCGGAATTTCCCATATCCGCTATTAGCTTCTCAATAGATCGACTATCCTTCCCAAATCTTCCAGGGAATAGTACTCGATTTCTATCTTACCCCGAACTTTTGCTCCTTGTCCAGGAGAAAATCTGCCAGAACCAGTAGACTTAATCCTCACTTTCGTCCCTAAGCTTCTCTGGAGTTCTTCTTCCAGCTCAATGACCTCAGGACTCTTCTCCTTCTCGGCAATTCTCTTTCCTGAAGCGGTCCTTTTGAGTCTCAATCTTTCTACAATATCTTCTGTTTCACGTACTGGCAACTTCTGCTTGATTATCCTCCGGGCCAGCTCTATTCGCTTCTTCTCCCCCTGGATAGAGAGGAGCGCCCTGGCATGTCCAGCAGATATAAGTCTACGGGAAACGAACTCCTTGATCTCTTCAGGCAAATTCATAAGTCTCAAGGTGTTGGCAACTGTTGACCTAGTCTTTCCTAAATGGTCGGCCAATCCCTGCTGTGTTAGATTGAACTCCTTCATCAACCTTTCAAAAGCTGTAGCTTCTTCTACGGGATTTAAATCCTCTCTCTGGATATTCTCAATTAGAGATATCTCGAACATCTCCCTGTTGCTAACGCTACGCACCACTGCTGGAATCTCTTTCAACTCTGCCATTTTGGCTGCCCACCAGCGTCTCTCTCCGGCTACCAGTTGGTAGTTCTCTCCTGAAGGAGAAACAATTATCGGTTGAACTATACCCTCTCTCTTTATAGAATTCGCCAGTTCCTTTAGCTTTTCCTGGTCGAATTGCATCCTGGACTGATATTTGTTAGGTTTTATCTTATTGATATCAATATTTATAACTTCCATAGGAGCTACTCGGGATACCTTGGGAATTAGTGCCTCTATACCCTTACCCAGTGCTTTACGCATTCGAATTACCTCCAAAAAATCAACTCTCTGACTCCTCTTCTATTTTCACTCCGTTTCTGTTTAGGAACTCTCGAGCCAGCGAAATGTATGCCTGTGCACCTTTCGAGTCTTTACTATATAGGATAATGGGCTTCCCAAAACCTGGAGCCTCAGCCAGCCGCACATTTCTGGGAATTTTTGTCTGATAGAGGGTCTCTTTAAAGAACTTACTTACCTCCCCAACCACCTGTGAAGAGAGACTGACTCTGCCATCATACATAGTTAAAAGAACCCCTTCGATCGCCAATCCGGGATTCAAATTCTCTCTCACCAACCTCAATGTATGCAGTAGTTGACCCAAACCTTCAAGAGCATAATATTCACACTGGATGGGAATAATTACTGAGTTGGCCGCGGTAAGTGAGTTAACTGTGAGAAGCCCCAGGGAAGGCGGGCAATCCAGGAGAATATATTTGTAGATATTATCTAATCCCAAGAGCGCTTTCTTTAGCCTTGTCTCCCGGGATACAAGTCCAACAAGCTCCACTTCTGCTCCAATCAAATCTACATTTGCTGGCACTAAATCGAGCCAGTCAATCTCGGTGGGAACTACGATATCTTCAATCGAGCCCTTTTCCAAAAGCACTTCGTAGATGGTATGTTTAACTTTCTCCTTTTCTATACCTAAGCCACTTGTAGCATTCGACTGAGAATCCATATCAATAAGGAGTGTCTCCTGACTATAATGTGCCAAGCAGCTGGAGAGGTTAATAGCAGTTGTGGTCTTCCCTACCCCTCCCTTCTGATTTGCAATCGCCACAACCTTCGCCATCAAATACTCCCGCACGGTTGAAACCGTGCCTACAAATGTCATTGTAGGCACAGATTCAATCTGTGCAAATTGTTTATATTAAAATATTAGCAAAAAAATCGAAAATCTACAATAGCAAAAAACTCATGCGAGAAACAAAAACTAAATTTATCTAATCGGCCTTTTGGCCGGCACTCCCGCTCTCCGGGGATAGTCTTCCGGAGTCTTTTCCACCTTATCCATTACAACCAGATTTCTCTCTAATTCTCCTTCTTTCAATGATAGCTTATAGGGTATAATCTCCCTTACTCTCCCACCCAGAACCTCGATTGCCCTTCTTGCCTTACTGAGTTCGCTACTAATTTCTCGACCTTTTTGAGAAATGAAAATCCCTCCAATCTTAGCGAAAGGGAGACAGTATTCAGCGAGGATAGCTAATTCACTAACAGCCCTCGATACCACCAGGTCATACTTTTCCCTGTACTCCAAATTCTTTCCGTAATCCTCTGCTCTTCCGTGAATTGCCCATAAACTGCTCCCAAAACCCACTTTACGGGAAATATGGCGCAAGAATTCCACCTTCTTCATTGTCGCCTCAAGCAATGTTATGTCCAGTCTCGGTTGATAGATTTTCAGCGGTATCCCGGGAAATCCTGCTCCTGAACCGATATCCATGACTTTTCTTATCTTCTGAAAAATTTTGGATGGAACTCCTAATAGACACGAGAGAGAATCTATAAAATGCTTAACTAAAATATCCTCCTCGTTATTTATGGCAGTGAGATTAAACTTTCTGTTCCATTCCTTGAGCTCCTGCAAAAACAGGAGGAACTTTTCTATCTGGTCCTCGACGAGCTCTATCCCTGCCTCCTTTGCTCTCTTTTGAAACGAGGTAGCTAACCTATTTATGGAGGTATTCCCTGTTAACATTTCCGTCCAACCAGAAACAAATTCAGGGGTTTGATTTATCAAACCCCAATTTACCACTCGGGGTGATTACTCTGCCAGTAAAATCTGTCCCGATGAATCGGGACCTACAAAAATTTAGATCATCCCCTTGTAGGCACAAATTCAATTTGTGCAATTTGTAAAGAGGTTTTGGAATTTTAGCCAAAAACGAGGATGACCTATTTCCCCTAATGCGAGGGGCTTTGGTGTAGCGAGCATTTCTTGTAGCAGCAAAGCGTAAGCTTTGCTTCCTCCTTCCAAACTTTCTAACGGGGTTTACGGGGACAAGCCCCTACACTACCTAGCCATGAACAAACTATCTTTTAATTAAACCAACCCTAAAATGTTTCACGTGAAACAATTTTTCATCAATAAGCACTTCTCTTGCCCTTGTGGAAATTATCCTGAAAAGCGGATGAATAGCCGAACCTCAGGTCATTACTAATCTCAGCGAGGAACAAATTATCTTCTAATTCATGCCATTTTGAGCGCCGCTTTTCCACAACTCTGCCAGCTCAAGGGCAGCCCTGGACAAGTGCTCCTTCCCCTTGAACCACGTCTTTACCGAACCAAGTCCGACTACCCTTCCCCCTCTTGCTTCCACTATGCCCTTCAAAATACGCATGGCCCGACGATATCCGACTCCTCTTGAGGTAACAAATAGAATTACCTTCTTATTTGTAAGATTACAAACATCGAGAAATGTCGTAAGGGCAGGAGTCGGACTGTATGCCCAAACAGGCGTGCCGAATATAATTAATTCATATTTACTTAAATCGAGACCCCAGGGAGCTACTTCGGTCCTCAAGCCAAAATAGGCATCCCGCACCCCTGCCAGGAAACCAAAAGGCCCCCCTCTCTTTTTCAGGTCTCTTATCTCAACTAAGTCTGCTCCAAGCTCATCCCGAAGTTTCTCTGCCAAAAATCTTGTCTTTCCTGTACGGGAATAGTAAAGAATCAGCCTTTCCATTATGTAATAATCCCGCTATTTTACCCCGTTAGAAATCTCGCTCTAACCTTTTGCGTAGATTCCTCCAAAAAAGCAATTTCTAACAGGGTTAATTTAGGGCTTCTCCTTCCACTACTCTCCACACGCCGTCATTCTCTTTTATCAGAGAGAGCTTCAAAAATTCCCTTCCTTTAAGGTAGCCAAATTCTTTGTGGGAAGCCTCAATGACAGCGAGTAGGTAGAGGTGGCATCTTTTACTCTCAAACTTCTTCCTTTTTCTCAAAATAGTAATCTTAAAATCACCAAACTCATTAAGGAAATCCTCTACTTTGACCTTCAAACCATGATAATTGTTCCCATATCTATCTCGATAATTTTTGGAAACGTAATTAAAGGCCTCGTCAAACTTCTTCTCCTCTATCAATTGCTTTGCCTCCCTTACGCCCCTGTTGATTAACCAGCGATCTTTAATGAACGAATCGTACACAATGAAGAGAATGGCGAGGGCAATAAGGAATGCAAACACTCTCTTCATTCCTCTATTACCCCTTCTTCCAAGACCATCTCAACTCTATGTTTCATCTCTATTTCCTGTACTTCCCTATATGCCGAGCTCCTGATTCTGCTTGTAAGGTCAAGGTCTATCTGGGAGGAGAGGAGCCGACTATCTTTAAACGCATAAAGTATCTCTCCTTCCCCTTTGCCTTCCATATCTATGTCTATATCAACTCCTCTCTCTTTTTTAACTGTCTTTCCTATAGTATAGATTTCCAGCTTAATTCTGATTACCGCACACAAACTATTCCCCCTTTCCTTAAAGCCAGAAAGGGTATACTTTTCCTCGATTTTCGTTCTATTTAGCATGCCTTCAATGGGGATTGCAGATTCTGTCCGATTATCCCAGCTATCTCCCACCTTAAGCTCCCTGTCCGGAAAGATTGGTCTCAACTGTATATACATATCTTGCATTCTTAAATCCTTCAATTCTTCTGAGAACTGGTCAAGACCCTTTGTGGAGATAACCCGACCATCCTTATCAATCTCCATCAATATACTCTTCCCCTCCAGTCTATTGGCAAAAGGAAGATTCTGCCTCCTACCGCTAACCTCCATTTCCAGCTCGACATCGCTATAAGTCAGTTCTTCCTCAATTTTTCCTTCAGGGGTAACATCTAAAATCTTATCGGAAAAGATAAATTTACCAAAAGTTGTTGACTCCTGAGGAACACCGGGGTAATTTTCCTCCTCCATACCAATCAATTTAGCGGAGGCTCTTACCTCCATTTTATATGTGGTAGAAGTGCCCGCTTCAGGTTTATACACTAACCTGACAGAATCGGGAAACTTCCTTCCCTCCGACAGAGTTAAGCCAAAAGCGAGAAGAAAGGTGGCAAGGAGAATCAAAACAGCCGACTTCTTACTGCTCGCCATGCGGCTACCCGGAGGCAATCCCATTTTCAGCCCCTATTAGTTCCCATTAAAGTTCCTCTCCAAAAATAGTGGATGAGCAACTGGCGAGGATAAGGTAAGCAGCACGTCAGAAGGTTCGAGCGGGCATGGTGTCCCGACATTATGTCGGGAAGCGAAAATTTCCTCGCTGGGGAAATTTGAGCGGTGCGGCAGACCCTCATCCGAGACAGAACTCGCTCATCAAAAAGGGAATTCACCAAAATTGAAGAAGACCTCCAATTAATTTCTACTTACCTATACAGAATTTGGAGAAGATCCTATCTAAAATATCTTCTGTGGCAGTCTCTCCTACAATTTCTCCCAGCGCTTCCAGCGCCCGGCGTAAATCGAGGGCTATAAATTCTTCCGACTCACCACTTTTACAAGTTTCTATTCCCTCTTTTAGCGATTCTTCGGCTTTTACCAGAGCATCCTGATGCCTCACATTTGTAACCAGAACAGCATCAGAGATACTCACTTCTCCCTTAATGAATAGACTATAGATCAGTTCCTGTAACTCCTTTATCATTATCCTTTTGGTTGCTGATACATTGATTAAAGGCGGGTTCCTCAGGACAGATGGATTACCTGAGCCATCATATCGAGGGTTAATTGAATTGACTGATAACGATTCTCTTTCAGGCTCGAGCCGGGTAAGGCAAGATGTCCACATTTCTTTTATTTCTCTCTCAGATACGACCTGCGGGAGGTCACATTTATTGGCAACCAGGATTGTTTTCCTGCCCATTAAGTTCTCTGCAATATGACGGTCCTCTTCGCTCAAAGGTATAGATAAATCGATTACAAAAAGGACAAGGTCTGCAAGTCCTATAGACCTTCTCGTCCGTTCTATCCCTGCCATTTCAATTTCATCTCTGGCGTGTCTAATTCCAGCGGTATCCATAATCTTCATCGGAATGCCGAGGAGATTCACCATATCTTCAACCACATCCCTGGTCGTTCCAGGAATCGGGGTTACAATTGCTTTCTCCTCTTCAAGGAGGGAGTTCAAAAGGGAGGACTTACCTACATTGGGCTTACCTACTATGGCTGTTTTCAAACCCTCTCGTAAAATTCTTCCCGATTGCACAGACTTCAGAAGTTCTCTTATCCCTGAGGATATCCTCTCCATCCTCTCGACTATTTCTGCTCGGCAGAGCTGTGGGATGTCCTGTTCAGAATAGTCAAGGCAAGCTTCAATGTGGGCCAGAAGGTCAACTATACCTTCGCGAATCCTGTTTACGCTTGTAGATAGATGTCCTTCCAGCTGGTGGAGAGCACAATTTAGGCCAGCGTTGGTCCGGGCCCTGATTATATCACACACCGCTTCTGCCTGCACAAGATCTATTCTGCCGTTCAGAAAAGCTCTCAGGGTGAACTCCCCCGGCTCTGCTAGCCTGGCACCTTCCATCAAACATAATTCCAGAACCTTCCTTAGAGGAACTATCCCCCCGTGGCAGGAAATCTCTACCACATCTTGGCGAGTATAAGTATAGGGCGCCCGCATCACGCTGAGGAGAACTTCCTCTACCAATTTTCCTCGATCATAGATGTGTCCATAATGGATGGTAAATGTCTCTACCGTGCTCAAGTTCTTCTTCCTTTTGGGAATGAAGAGTCTCTTCACAATGGAAATAGCTTGGCTACCACTTAAGCGGACAATGCCAATCCCGCCCTCTCCCATTGGGGTAGAGATGGCAACAATTGTATCCTCTGTATCAATCTTCAAATCGAACCTCGCTCCTCTTTCCTCTTCGGAGAGACCACAACTCTCCTATAACTTCCTTCTCCCTCCGAGGTAGTCTCTACATCCTTATCATCTTTTAATGCAAGATGGATTACTCTTCGCTCAGTGGGATTCATTGGCTCCAACTCAAGAGGCCGTCCCTTGCTCTTCACTTCATCAGCCACCTCCCAGGCCATTTTTGCCAATGCCTTCTCCCGACGCTCGCGATAACCTTCACTATCCACAATTACCTTTGTTCTCGTCTTTTCGTCTCTGTTCACAATTAAATTCACGATTAACTGGAGAGCATTTAGGGTCTGACCCTTCTTTCCGATTAGAATTGCCCCATTTTCACTCTTGATGTCTGCCACTACCTTTCGCTCTTCTAAGGAAGTGGCCACTTCTGATTCAATTCCCATTAATTTTAGGATCTCATCCAGTTCTTCCTTTGCTCTTTTCTGAGCAGAAATAAGATCGATGTCGCGAGGCTTCTCCCCAGCCACCTCTCCCTTTTTCCCAGTTTCTAAATCCTTTAAAGATTTAACTATTAGCTTGATTTTAGCCGGGCTTGCCCCCATGAGACCAAATAATCCCGCCTTGCCTTCATTGAGAATCTTTACTTCCACATCGTCCCGGGAAAGGTCGAGCTCTTTTAATCCTTTCTCAATTGCCTCTTCCACATTCTTACCACTAAATTCTCTCTCTTCCATTGAAAAATCTCCTCTACAACAATTTCAAAATCTTAAGCTTTACTTTTCGACCTCCTGTACATACTCGATTGCATTGCCAGGGTGAGAATATTATTCATTAGCCAGTAGAGAACGAGACCTGAAGGAAAATTCAGGAAGATAACCGTAAATAGAACCGGCATAAACGCCATCATTTTGGACTGAGCAGGGTCAGTGGCAGTCAACTTCTGCTGCAAAAACATTGTGACTCCCATCAAAATTGGTAAAACATAGATAGGATCCTTCATTGAGAGGTCTTTTAGCCAAAATATAAAAGGCGAATGCCGGAGCTCAACTGCGTTTCTAAGCATGGTGAACAGTGCCCAGAATATAGGAATCTGTAGGACCATCGGCAGACAACCACCGAAAGGGTTCATTCCCCTCGAGCGGTAAAGATTCATTATCTCCACATTAAGCCTTTTAGCATCATCTTTGTACTTCAATCTCAATTCATTTATCTTCGGCTGAATACTTTTCATTGCCTCCATGGACTTGAAACTTTTTCTAGTCAAAGGAAAGGTGAACGCTTGCAATATGCAGGTTAAAATGATTATAGAGAAGCCATAGTTATAAGTTATTTTGTAAA
>CAZJWT010000021.1:0-14195 GCA_964550005.1 uncultured Clostridia bacterium
GAGAAGTATTTATGGAGAAGAGCGACTTCGAGAAATTGAATCTGGAAAAGAAGAAAAAAGGTGAGGCTCTTTTCGCCAATCCCCGCAATGCTGCCGCTGGTTCTCTGAAACTCCTCGATTCACGGCTCACTAGTGAAAGAAGGCTTAACTGCTTTATTCATTCTTTCGGCACCCTTGAAGGAGGAAAGACCTACAAGACGCACTGGGAATTTTTGCAGTCTGCAAAAAGGCTGGGGCTCAGGGTCAACCCTGAGGTTAAACTCTGTGAGGACATTGACGAGGTAATCAGCTACTGTGGAGATTGGGAGAAGAAGAGAGGAAAATTGAGCTACGAAATTGACGGAATGGTTATCAAAGTTAACTCCTTACTCCAACAGAGGAGATTGGGTTATACAATGAAGAGTCCCCGCTGGGCCATAGCCTATAAATTTCCTGCTCAACAGGCCACAACAACCCTAAAGGATATCATTCTCCAGGTCGGGAGAACCGGCGTCATCACTCCAGTGGCCGTGCTTGAACCGGTTGAGTGTGCGGGAGTGACTATAAGTAGAGCCACTCTCCACAATTTTGACGAGATAAGAAGGCTCGATGTCCGAATTGGAGACAGGGTTATTGTGGAAAGGGCTGGAGAAGTTATTCCTAAAATTGTTAAGGTAGTAGAATCTGTAAGAAAAGGCAGAAGGGAAATTTTTAAAGTGCCCGAGAAGTGTCCCGAGTGTGGAGGAAGGATTACAAAGGAGAAGGAAGAGGAAGTGGCATACCGATGTATTAATCCCTCCTGTCCAGCTCAGCTGGAGAGAGGTCTGGTTCACTTTGCTTCCAGGAATGCTATGGACATCGAAGGTCTCGGAGAGTCGATAGTGGAACAGCTCGTGAGGAATGGACTGGTTAAAGATTTTGCTGACATCTATTCGCTCAGGGAGGAGGACTTCTTGAAGCTTGAGCTATTTGCCGAAAAGAGGGCACAGAATCTACTGGGCGCTATAGAAAAGAGCAAGGAAAGGACTCTCGCTCGGTTGCTATTCGCTTTAGGTATTCGCCACGTAGGTGAGAAAGCAGCCGAAACTCTGGCTGAAGAGTTTAGTACTCTCGATGCATTGATGGAGGCAAAGGAAGAGGAACTGGAGAGGATTCCAGAAGTGGGGCCGGCCCTTGCTGGAAGTGTGAGGGAGTTCTTTCAGCAGAGAGAGATAAGGAGACTTATCGATAGACTTAAGAAGGCAGGACTTAGAATGGAACAGGAAAGGGCGAAGAAGGGTCCTCAGATATTGGTTGGGAAAACATTTGTCTTTACAGGAGAGCTAAACAGATATTCCAGGGAAGAGGCTGAAGAGTTGGTAAAGAATTTGGGAGGAAAGGCAAGTTCTTCGGTGAGCAAGAAGACTTCTTATGTAGTTATTGGTGAAAGTCCCGGCTCAAAATATGGGAACGCGAAGGAACTCGGCGTTCCCGTACTTTCAGAGGAAGAGTTCGAAAAACTAATAAAGAAAGGTAGGTAGTGTAGGGCCTTGTGCCCGTAAAGATTTTGGTAGTGTAGGGGCTTGTCCCCGTCCCGATAAATCGGGACGCCCATAAAGGGCTACACTACAGATAAATCCCCGACTTGAAGGAAAGAAAAGACAATTGTCTAAGGTTTATTTCATCGATTTTAACTCGATTCGCAAGTTCAACAAGCTGCTTCTCCACGCTGGTTTAGACAGAGTAGTTTCAAAAAATGATATGGTGGCTATCAAACTCCACTTTGGAGAGAAAGGGAACAGGGGATATGTTAAGCCAGAATATGTCAATCTGGTGGCGAAAGAGGTAAAAGGCTTAGGAGGGCGACCGTTTGTAACCGACTCGAATACCATATATGTGGGAGAGAGATCCGATGCCTTAAGACATCTGGCTATTGCGAGAGCCCATGGTTTCGACGTAGAAAGTTGCGGAGCTCCAGTACTAATCGCTGACGGCTTGAGGGGAAATAGCTTTGTGGAAGTGGAAATCGGTCAGAAACATTTCAAAAAGGTAAAGCTTGCCGACGCTATCTATCACGCTGATGCCCTAATTTTTGCTACGCACTTCAAGGGGCATGAATTGGGCGGTTTCGGAGGGGCTCTGAAAAATATTGGAATGGGCGGTGCTTCCCGTACTGGGAAATATGAGATACATGAAGCGGTTATTCCCAAAATAGACCTGGGTAAATGCACTGGGTGTGAAGTCTGCATTAAATGGTGCCCAGCGGGAGCTATTGATATAGAGAAAAAGAAAGTTAAGATAGATAGTGATAAATGCATAGGCTGCGGGGAATGTATTCTTTATTGCAATTTTGGCGCTCTCTCCATTGAATGGAGCGATTCAACAGAGAGTGAGCAGGAGAAATTGGTTGAGTATGCCTACGGAGTCCTGAAAAACAAAAAGTTTCTATTTATTAACTTCCTCAACTTCGTTACCCGTCTATGCGACTGCTGTGCCACCTCTGCCGGCCCTGTTGTTCCGGACATTGGCATTTTAGCCTCTTCGGACCCCGTAGCAATCGATGAGGCGTCTGTGAATTTGGTTAACGAAGGAGCTAAAAGGGATGTATTTCGCCAGCTCTATCCCAAGACAGATTGGGAATTTCAGCTCAATTACGCTCAGAAGTTAGGTATGGGAACAAGGGATTACGAGTTGGTGAGGATATAAGTGAAGGGTGAGCTATGAAATTCTTAGTTGATCTTATGCTTGGCAGGCTATGCAAATGGCTGAGGTTACTCGGTTATGATGCAGCCTACTTTGTATCTGACAAGAAGAGCGATTTGATATATCAAAGCCTCAAAGAGGGAAGGATAATATTGACCCGCGACCATCGATTGAGTAAGAAGAAAGCGATAAAGCTAATCGTAATCAATAGCGATTTGCTGGAAGAACAATTGAAACAGGTCTTCTCTGAGCTAAATATTGAAGTGGAACCTGGCAATATATTCACAAGATGCACAGTGTGCAATGAAGTTCTCCTGGAGATAGATAAAGAAAAAGTTAAGGATAGAATTCCCAGTTATGTCTTTCAGACAAGGGAGGAATTTTCATGCTGTCCAGTTTGCCAGAGGATATACTGGAAGGGCACCCACTGGGACCTGGCAAATCAACTCCTCGAAAAGTTTAAAAGACAGTAGTGTAGGCTTTTATGTCCGTAATCTGAAATCTGAAATTTGAAATTTGAAATTTGAAATTTGTAATTTCTAAAAGGGCTACACTACACATAATTTTAGAAGAGACCTTGAAATGAAAATAACTAAAATTGAGAAACAGAAACATAAAAAAAATTTCTATTCCGTATTTCTCGATGGGAAGTACGCGTTCCATTTGAATAAAGATGTGTTTTCCAATTTAAAATGGGAAGTGGGACAGGAGATTGATGGGGAGGAGTTAAGAAGGGTTAATCGTCTGGAACAGATTAAGGAAGCTCGCGATTACGCCTTTCTTCTCTTATCTTACCGTTCGCGAAGCTGTCAAGAACTGCAAGAAAGGCTTCTTAAGAAAGGATATGAAAAAGAGGTAGCCCAGGAAGTAGTCAAAGAGTTAAAAGGTCTCCGTTATATGGATGATCACGCTTTTGCCAGAGAGTGGGTAGAAATGAGGCTCAGAGAGAAACGGGGGAAGATACTAATCCGTCAGGAACTTTTGAAAAAGGGCATAGATAAGGAAATAGTCGAGGATTCTATAGCTGAAGGTTTTGCTAAGATTTCTTCCAGTGAGGATGAATTGGCCTGGCAGGCAATTGAAAAGAGGATTCCCCGGTATCAGAAATTGGAGAAAGCGAAGGCCTATCGGAGAATAAAAGATTTCTTAATCCGTCGAGGATTCTCCATCGAGGCGACTCAGAATACCGTGGACAGATTTTTCCACGACTACATTGGAAATTCTGATTAAAAGACTTTTGAATTAAGACACAAATGAAAAAACTTATAAGTGGTTTAGGAATCAATATCTTTCTTCTGGGAATAATCAGTCTATTAACCGATGTTTCCAGCGAGATGATATTGGCCATCCTTCCATTTTTTATTGCTTCATTAGGCGGAGGGGGGATGGCTATCGGCCTTATTGCCGGGATAGGAGATAGCGTGGCTTCCTTGCTTAAAGTCTTTTCCGGGTACTGGTCTGATAGATTGAGAAAGAGGAAGCCTTTCGCTTTCTTTGGCTATTGCCTCTCTTCAGTAGTAAAACTTTTCTTTCCTTTTGTTTCCAGCTGGACGCAACTTCTAATCTTTAGGCCGATAGAAAGATTGGGAAAAGGTTTACGCGATGCTCCTCGGGATGCCTTAATCGCTGCCTCATCTAAAGTGGGGGTTAGAGGAAAGGCATTTGGATTCCATCGAGCGATGGATTCTTTAGGCGCCTTCTTAGGGGTTTTTCTGGCTTTTGTTCTCTTCTGGTTTTTGAAGCTGGCGTTTGAACACATCCTGCTTATTGCGGCTTTGGTTAGTTTTCTGGCTTTATTTCCTTTTCCCTGGGTAAGAGAGACAGTGTCTGGCGCTAATTTTGCGGGTGAAAGTTCCTTCCCAATAAGTCTGAGGAGTCTTCCCCTGCCTTTTAGAAGATATATAGTGACAGTAGTTCTCTTCTCTTTAGGAAACTTTACCTATATGTTTTTTGTTCTTAGAGCAAGGGATGTTTTCCAGCCCCTTTTCCCTTCCCGGATTTATACTGCGATTCCTATTCTATTATATTGCTGGTTCAACATCGTTTATGCTCTATTCTCTTTACCTGGAGGGATGCTCTCTGATAGAATTGGTCGAAAGAGAACTTTGAGGCTCGGCTATTTCGTGTACGGTCTCTCGTGTCTCGGATTTGCACTCACGAGAACACTCACATCTTTCGTTATTCTGTTTGCTCTTTATGGAATCTCTTTTGCCCTGGTGGAAGCGAATCAGCGCGCATTCGCTTCCGATTTTGTGGGAGAGAATCTACGAGGAACGGCTTTAGGTACACTGCACACAGCGATAAGTATCTCCACGCTTCCCGCAAGTTTTTTTGCTGGAATTTTATGGAACTATAATCCCACATTGACATTTTTCTATGGAGCAGTCCTGGCTTTAGTAGCAGCCATAACTATTACCTTCATCAAATAAAATAATAGTGACAGGTACATTATTTTTATATCTATTTTTGTAGCAGCAAAGCGTAAGCTTTGCTTCTTTGTAGGGGCGGCACTCAGTGGCCGCCCAAAGAAAGGGACGGCATGCCGAAAGGTCGGCATAGACTGCGTCCGTCCCCTACAATGCAGAGCTATCGCTCTGCAGCTACAACATATTTTTAACTATTGGTTGAATTCGCCTGATGAATTAGGTATAATACGGTTAGAGCAAAAAATGGAGGAAAATATATGCCTAAAGTTCTGATTATCTACTATTCCCGTACTGGAAATACAGAGAATATGGCAAAAATAGTGGCAAAAGGTGTTGAAAAAGAGAATGTAGAAGTGGAAGTAAAGAGAATTGAAGATGTGAACGTTGATGAACTAAAAGATGCAGATGGAATAATCATAGGCTCGCCAACCCATTATGGTTCAATGGCTTCTCAGATTAAACAGCTATTCGAGGAGAGCAGAAAATTGCAAGGCCAGTTAGTAGGCAAAGTAGGAGGAGCTTTCACCTCCAGCCATTGGGTAGGCGGGGGAAATGAAACGACAATTATGGATATTCTAAGGGCATTTCTTATTCATGGAATGATTGTTCAGGGAGAAGCAAGAGGCGACCACTATGGGCCTGTCGCCCTCTATGCTCCGGACGAGAGAAGCAGTAGGGAATGTGAAGTTTTGGGGCAGAAGGTGGCAAGGCTGGTGAAGAGGTTAAAGGAGGAAGTTGAATGAAAATTCTCTGGGCTCCCTGGAGGATAAAGTACATTTTAGGGAAAAAAGAAGGATGTATCTTTTGCGACAAAATGAAAGAGGAAAGAGACAAGGAGAATTACATACTTTTACGTGGGGAAAGTGCTTTCGCCATGCTTAATACTTTTCCTTACAATAATGGTCACCTTATGGTGGCCCCATATAAGCATGTTCACGATTTCGATGGTCTGGAGGAGACTGAGTTAGGGGAACTGATGGGGATAGTTAAAAGGTGCACTCAAATTCTTAAGAAAGCCTTGAAACCGGAAGGTTTCAATATTGGAGCGAATGTGGGCAAAGTAGCCGGGGCTGGCGTTGAAGGACATATTCACATTCATATTGTCCCCCGCTGGGAAGGGGATACTAGCTTCATCTCCACTGTCGGGGGCACAAAGATTATCCCCGAAACACTGGATGAGACTTTTAGGAAGCTCTTATCCGCACTATGAAATTTTTTGCTAGGAGGAAAGATGGTTAAGAAAAAACTTATAGCATCTTTAATTAGCGTATTCCTCGTCTGGGTCTATTTCTCGACGGGAATATGTGGAACCGAGGCAGATGCCCATTTTCAAAAAGGCGTGACCTATGTCAATCAGGGAGATTATCAACAGGCGGTCGAAGCATTCAATCTGGCGTTGGCCGTTGACTCTGAGTATGTGGACGCTTACTGCGGAATCGGGATAGCATACCTGAATCAGAAAAAGTATAAGGAGGCAATAGAAGCCCTGGAGAAAGCAGTGAGTATAGATTCTGAGAGTGCGATTGTCTATTACATTCTGGGTATGGCCTACGAAGAGATAATGAATTATGGAGAGGCAATTTCTGCCTGGAATAAATTCCTCGCTCTGAGTCCTGAAGGGAAACGTGCCGAGAGAGTGAGGAAGCATATCAAAAGATTGGAGGAATTTAAATAATGAAACCTAACAGGATCGTAAACTGGCTATTACTCTCTATCCTTCATTTGTCAATATTGGCTCTATTTTTCGGATGCGCCCCCCTCACTGCAATAAGAAAAGGATACGATTTCACCAAAATCAATCGTATTGGCGTGCTGGAGTTTACCAGTTATAGAGAGGAGATATACGCTGGAAATGCAGTGACGGATGAATTTATAAGGCAATTAATATTTAGAGATATTGATGTTATTGAACGAGAGAGGCTGGAGAGCCTGCTCAGGGAACAACAATTGGCTGGCAGCAAATATCTCGACCCTGAGACAGTGAAGCAAGTAGGCAAGTTATTGGGGGTTGACGCATTGATTACAGGGACGGTTACCAAATATACTATAGAAGATAAAGACACCATCTATTTTAAGGACGAGGATGGAAATATTAAGACGCAGGTTTTCCTGAAGGGAGCTGAGGTGGGAGTTAGTGCTCGTATGATTGATGTAGAGACGGGATTGATTGTCTGGGCGGGTTCCTATACCTATGAATCTTTCGATATGGAAGGGGCAATTCGCGGCACAGTCTCCACGCTCTTAAACTCCTTAAAGAAAGTATGGCCCCAGGTAAAAAAATCCTAATATCAGTTATTTGGAGTGGCAAAGCGAAGCTCTGCATCACAGTCATGTCATTGCGAGGAGCCCCTCACAACAAATGTACGGGATAAACTCCGCGACGAAGCAATCTCGAGATTGCTTCGCTCTTTTCAGTTGCTCGCAATGACAGCTAAATAGGAAAAATATAAATGATGACCAGCAACGAAATTAGAAAAAAATTCTTGGACTATTTTGAAAAAAGGGCTCACAAAGTTATCCCCGGTATGAGCCTGATTCCGCAAGACCCCACGCTTCTTTTCACAAGTGCTGGAATGGTGCAGTTTAAGAGTATGTTCCTGAGCAAGGGAAAACTCCCTTATCGTCGAGCAACCTCCTCTCAAGTCTGTTTTCGCACAACAGATATCGAAGAAGTAGGAAACACAGCCAGGCATCTGACTTTCTTTGAGATGCTCGGCAATTTCTCCTTTGGCGACTATTTCAAAGAGGAGGCTATCGAGTGGGCGTGGGATTTTTTGACCAGAGAGATGGGTCTTCCCGAGGATAGACTCTACGCTTCAGTATATAGAGAAGACGAAGAAGCTTACGACCTCTGGAAAAGATATCTGCCGGAAGAGAGAGTGGTTAAGCTGGGGAAAGAGGATAACTTCTGGGAGATGGGGCCAACTGGACCCTGCGGGCCTTGTTCGGAAGTTCTGATGGATATGGGAGAGGAAGTGGGATGTGGCAGGCCGGATTGCGCTCCGGGCTGCGATTGTGATAGATGGCTCGAAGTATGGAATCTCGTCTTCACTCAGTTTGATAAAGATGAGAAGGGCAATTTGAATCCATTACCCCAAAAGAATATTGATACGGGCATGGGATTGGAGCGATTAGTAGAAGTTGTTAATGGGAAGAAGAACTGTTTCGAGATAGACCTCCTAAGACCGATTATTGATTATACCTGTGAATTGACCGGTTTAGAATATGGAAAGGACGAGAAAGTCGATGTTTCCTTACGGATTATAGCCGACCATGCACGGGCAATCACATTCTTGATTTCCGAAGGAGTCTTGCCTTCCAATGAGGGGAGAGGATATGTCTTAAGAAGAATACTGCGCAGGATGGTTCGTCAAGAACGCCTTTTAGGTGTTAAGCAGAGCTTCCTCTATAAACTGACAGGTAAAGTTGTGGAAATTATGGGAGAATCATATTCAGCTCTACGCTCCCGGCGTGAGCATATTGCCAATGTCACCAAAATGGAAGAAGAGAAATTTCAGGAGACCCTCGAGGCCGGAATGCGGATACTTGACGGATTGATTGACAATCTAACCGCTACAGGAAGTGATAGAATCATTCCCGGAGAAGAGGTTTTCAGACTTTATGATACTTATGGATTCCCCTTAGATTTGACGAAAGAAATTGCTCAGGAGAGGGCCTTTTCTCTTGACTTTGTTGGATTTGAGAGGGAGATGGAGGCCCAGAAGAGAAGAGCAAGGGAAGCCTGGAAAGGTTCCGGTGAGGTAGATATGGGATTCTATGAAGAACTCAAAAAGGAGTTGGGTGAAACTCTATTTCGCGGATACGATTTTGGTGAGTTAACCTCTCACATACTGGCGATTTTGAGACCGGACAAGTCAACCAATAGAGTTATGAAGACAGAGGAAGCAAAAGAAGGAGAAGAAGTAGAAATTATCCTCGCTGAAACGCCCTTTTATGGAGAAGCAGGCGGACAGGTTGGAGATGTGGGTAAGATACTAAAGCCTTCTGTGAAATTGAAGGATATAAAACTTGGAGAGTTAAAAAAAGAAGAAATTGAGGCGAAAATTGAAGTGTTCGATACGAAAAGACCTGTTGAAGGATTGGTTGTCCATCATTGTAGAGTGGGCAAGGGCAGTTTAAGGATAGGCGATGTAGTGATTGCCTCTGTTGATATTTCGAGAAGGGAGGACATAGCCAGGCACCACACAGCCACCCATCTCCTGCAGGCAGCACTGAGACAGGTTTTAGGGAAGCATGTGGAGCAGTCCGGTTCACTCGTGGCACCCGATAGATTAAGATTCGATTTTACTCATTCTAAACCCCTGACAAAGAGAGAGATTGACCGTGTTGAGGAGATTGTGAATGATGCCGTATTGAAGAATTTTTCCGTATTAACTTCAGAAACTACTTTAAATCAAGCAAAGGAAATGGGCGCTCTCGCATTCTTTGGAGAGAAGTACGGTGAGAGGGTCAGGATAATGATGGTAACTTCCGGAAGCCTGTCTGCGGCAGAGGAGGCCTTGAGCATCGAGCTTTGTGGAGGAATACATTGCCATACGACTGGCGAAATTGGGCTTTTCAGAATAATTTCAGAAACAGGTATAGCTGCTGGCGTGAGGAGAATAGAAGGTCTCGCTGGCAGGCGAGCTTATGAATACACCAAGGAAGAGGAGAAAATAGTTGAAGGAATGGCTGAAGTGCTAAAGGTCCCCCAGAGTGAGCTTCTTGGCCGTTTAGAAAAGATGGTAAAAGAAAATAGAGAAATGGCAAAAGAGATGGAATCTTTGAGGACCCGGATAATTGGCTCATCCGTTGAAAAACTGTCCGAGAAGGCAAAAAAAGTCGGCAAGATTAAAGTTGTTTCTACGAAGGTGGAAGCCAGGGATAGAAGTGTTCTCCGCTCCTTTGGTGACCAGTTAAAAGAGAGGCTTAAATCCGGAGTAATAATCCTGGGAGCCGTAATTGAAGGCAAGGTCGCTCTCCTTTCAGTAGTAACCGATGACCTGGTCAAGAAAGGTTACCATGCGGGAAAGATCATAGAAGAAGTAGCCAAATTGGTTGAGGGCTCTGGAGGGGGAAGGCCAGATATGGCCCAAGCAGGAGGCAAGTCTGTAGACAAGCTGGACAGCGCCCTCTCCAAAGCTGAAAAGATAATTGAGGGAATGAAATTAAGATGATCTGGAGTCCTTGCGAAAGCAAGGCTTCCTATGCAAACAGACGGAATGTAGCCGCAGAGCTTCGCTCTGCTTCATTCGTAGTGTAGGGGCTTGTCCCCGTAAATTAGTAATGTAGAGGCGACCTTGGTTGCCCAAAGTCGTTGTAGCTGCAGAGCGAAGCTCTGCTTGACAGTCATGTCATTGCGAGCGACTGAAAGGAGCGCGGCAATCGCCAGATTGTTTCGGTTCTTCGCAACGGACA
The DNA here is from genome assembly GCA_964550005.1 of uncultured Clostridia bacterium. Taxonomy (GTDB): domain Bacteria; phylum UBA6262; class WVXT01; order WVXT01; family WVXT01; genus CAZJWT01. Next base: position 10,506 of record CAZJWT010000021.1, read on the forward strand.
AAAAAAATAGGAATGGTCTCAGTGAAAAATGCCATCTTTATCCCAATCTTTCTCTCCATATCCACATTCACAATTCCAAACAAATCATTCGCCGCCAAATTAATAAGCCTCAAAACAGAATATTTCCGTTCTGCAAATAGTAATTTTAGAGAGATTTATGGTTCAGGAGCAATCTTTGGAATAGGAGGGAGGTCAGAAAGAGATTCTGGGCTTATCTGGGGTCTGGAGCTTGAATACTTTTCAAGAGAAGGCACACCCTTAGACTACCCGGCCAAGAAGTCCAAAAAAGGTCTATTGGTGAAAGGACCCGACTTGAGTAATGAGACCAGTGTAGACTGGAATATGGACAGGACATCTACCAGTTTAACAATTGTCTCATTTCTATCCACAGTTACATATAAATTATTCAGGGAAAGTCCTGTTTCGCCAAGCCTTTGCTTGAAAACGGGCTTCTCGGGAGCAAAGGAGAAGTTTTCTGGAGAATACGAATATCAAGGTAGTGGGGGCTGGAAGGAATTCAAAGGCGACAAGAGCGCCTTCGGTTTATTAATGGGGATTCTGGGTGGATTAGAATTTTTCCGGGGTCCTTTTCGTGTAGTTCTTTTTTGCGGATACGATTATGTCCCTTCATGGTCAAATTTGGGCTATCAGGACCTCGGTGGCTTCACCGCCGGAGGCCAAATCCTCTTCACCCTCCACCTTGACTAAAATTGAAAATTCTATTTCCTCTCCCCACAATTCAACTCCTCTCCCCTCTGGGGGAGAGGATAAAGGTGAGGGGTTCGTCCTTCCTTCAACTCCTCTCCCCTTTGGGGGAGAGGGTTGGGGTGAGGGGCAAAAGCATTTTTGCGCCTGTAGCTCAATGGATAGAGCAGCGGCCTCCGGAGCCGCGTGTGGAGGTTCGATTCCTCTCAGGCGCGCCATAAATTAATGTAAGGTATTATCAGTCGAAAAGGAGTTTGCTCCAAGGTTTTTAGTGAAGACTCTGAAATAAAAGAACCATCCTCACATCCGGATAGATTTTATTGTGCTTTTTAGTTCTATGGCTGGAAGAAACCTAAAAGATACATATACCGAGGCCGTCGAACAGGTTTTGAAGGGCAAGGAGTATCCGTTCATTAACACTTGCCTTGGCAAATATATCAGATATATCTTAGCACAGTGTGACCCGAGTCTATTTTTTATTATTGAATTTCTCCAAAATTGTCGCGTTGAGAAACTAGAGTCGTTATTGAGAAAAGTTGCCTGCATTCTTAAGATGGGACCCGAAGAATTGGTTCAGAACTTTGGCATAAACTCGGACTTAATAACTCCAGAACCAGACAAATTTTACGATATATATGATGAGTTTGGAACCGTATCTAGGCTACAAGAGGAGGGGTTCGATAACATTAAGAAAATTAGGAAACCAGCGCAGGACGAGGGAAGATACGCGGACTTTACGGCGTATTGCGGAAGTGATAAGTATGCCATTGAAGTGAAAACTATTAGACGCTCAGAAATAGAGAATAGAGCAAGGATAGGACTGCCTTCCCGGCGTCGAGACCCTTTCAAAATAGATGACTTAAGAAACTTATTGAAAAGTAAACTAAAAGATATCCTACCTTCAGCCCAAGAACAGTTGAGGGAAACAGCTGAAAGAGAAAAATGCAATAAGAATTTAGCTGCAATTTGGGTTGAGAGAAAGGCCGCCCGGGTTCTTTTAGGATTGAGACAGGATGACTACGGCAAAATCTATGACGATATTAAATCACAATTTCCAGAAATTGACTATTTTTTATTTAATGGTAATAAATGGTGTCCAGAAAGGTCTCGGAGATAATGGGCACTGGTCTAAATTCTATTTTACTTAGGTAATTGTGAGAAGGGGAGACCAAAAAATGTCAAGTCCCTTGAGGGAAATCTTTGAAGATGAAAAACTTGTAGAAAAAATCAAGAAGCGTTTGCCTTATTTGTTTCAACTTGCGGAATTAGAAAGTTCGAGAGCGGGTAAAACGGGAATGGAGGTCGGCTCGGTTCGGGAAAGGATAATAGTTGCTTTGCTGATTTATAAATTTGGTGAAGCAAATGTGGAGACCGAAATTCCTATTACTGAGCCAGAAGTGGATGCGAAATTATCTGGAGAAGCTTTATCCATTAAGACGATTACAGGTAAAAGTTTCGGTGGTGTCAAACTGATATGGACTGTTGATGCTCGGAAAGCAAGAGAATTTCGTGAAGACTATTACCCTCACTATGATATTTTGCTTGTTCAAATAGACTGGAATGATATTGGCGGATTCTATTACATTCCGTTAGAGGTTCAAAAAAGACACTTCGATAAGATAGGAAAACGGGGCTATATCAAACTTCCTAAGGCAGGGACGAATCCCAGAGGCGTTGAGATTACTAAAGAAGCTTTGTCGTCATTAATCAAAGACCCTGAGACACAGAGTATAGCAATAGATTGGCAAAGAACAAGAATAGACTTTAATCCTTATAAGAGATGGGTTGACTCTTGGGAGGAGGACTGAATGGCATTCATTAAGAGGAAAAGAGGAACCAAAACGAGCGCTTTCGGCTCTCCGGGGAGAATCAATCATGACTCTGCCCGATTCTATGCAAGCAGATTATATGAGGGATTACCGAGGGAGGAAACAGCCAAGTATGTAGAAAATCCGGTTCCTTCTGAGTTCTTGGATGGAATCTTTTGCAAATCAAGTGAACAAATGGGAGAATTGCCGGACAATAGTGTCCATCTAATGGTTACTTCCCCTCCTTACAATGTGGGAAAGGAATATGACGAGAACCTTACACTGAGCGAGTATAGAGCGTTCTTGAAAAGGGTATGGAGGGAAGTTGAGAGAGTACTTGTCCCTGGTGGGAGAGCGTGCATAAACATTGCCAATCTCGGAAGAAAGCCATATATACCTCTTGATGCCTTTATCCTTGAAGATATGCTCGATCTGGGTTTTCTAATGAGGGGGGAGGTCATCTGGAATAAGGCTTCAAGCGGTAGCCCTTCTACTGCCTGGGGTAGCTGGCTTTCAGCCAAGAATCCGATACTAAGGGATATTCACGAGTATATTTTGATCTTCTCTAAAGGGATGTTTTCAAGGGGTAATCCTTATAAAAGGAAAAGTACGATTTCGAAGCAGGAGTTTCTTGAACTTACCAAAAGCGTATGGACATTTGCTGCAGAACCCGCCACGAAAGTAGGACACCCGGCTCCTTTCCCCATAGAGTTGCCTTACAGGTTAATTCAATTATACACTTTTGAAGGGGAAGTAGTTCTCGATCCCTTCGTAGGAAGTGGTCAAGCAGCTATAGCGGCAATAAAAACAAAACGCCATTATATAGGATACGATATAAAGGACGAATATGTAAAATTAGCAGAAAGACGAATTAAAGAGTTCGGATTGAATTTTAATCTGCCAGAACTGTTCAATTTTGTTCGTGAAGGAAAGATAAAGAGGGCGAAGTACACAAGGTAGTATGATTTGGCGAAAACATTAGGGATGATGGGGACTGTCCCTATTCTTGCTGGATATCTCAATGGGAGACGCATGGAAGGAGGGTAAGGGATATGACAATGAGGGAAATAGGAAATGAACTTGAGAAGATTTATAAAGAAAGGAAGAGTTGGAGCGGGGCCAAGGGATCAGTCACTAAGCTAGCAATAAGACTGAAAGAGCTAATTTTGATTAAACA
>CAZJWT010000022.1:0-3400 GCA_964550005.1 uncultured Clostridia bacterium
ACGGCTGCCTTGACTTCTGGCCTCATCTCCTCCTCCTGAGCCTGAATAAGAGTCAAAGAGCCGAGAAAACTTAGAACCATCAAAAGCATAAACCACATAGACTTTTTTTTCATCTTTTTCCTCCTTGGGTTTTGTCATATCTTATTTTATACTAATATTATATTACCAACTGCTACCTACCATCAACAAAAATTTTAGAATTGAGAACGTAGGGGCTCAATTTATTGAGCCCCGATTTACCAATAGGGGTTTGATAAATCAAACCCCTACAATTATTGTATTTCTGCGGGCTCGATGACTAAGACCCCTGCATTAGTATTTTACTTTTATCAGAAAGAGTCCATGTGCCGGAGCTGTTTGGGCACGGAGTGTAGAAGCTTTCCCATGAAGTAATGCTTTTATGTGTTCTGGCTCGATTTTCCCCCTTCCCACTTCAATTAGAGCTCCTACTATCCTTCTTACCATCCTGTACAGGAAGTAATCGGCTTCAATTTGCAAGATATACAAGTTCTTCACTTTTCTAATCTTGAAATTGCTGACGGTGCATTGTCTACTTTTTCTCGTGGAACCTCTGACAGAAAATGGAGAAAAGTCGTATTTGCCGATGAAATATCGGCTTGCCTCTCTTATTTTTCCCCAGTCCAGAGCCTCGGGAATGTGCCAGTAGAACCTTCTCTCCAGTGCCGAAGGAAAGGCTTGATTTAGAATCTTATACTGATATATCTTGCTAGTAGCACTGTAGCGGGCATGAAAACTACCGGGAACTATTTTAACCTGTTTTATAACAATATCTGAAGGAAGGAGTCCATTTAGTGCTTTGCTCAGGCTCTCGGTTGTCAGCTTCTCATTTCTGGTTTTGAAGTTTGCCACCTGGCAAAGAGCGTGGACTCCAGAGTCTGTGCGGGCTGCAGCTGCCAGCCTCACCTTCTCCTCTAAGATTCTTTCCAGGGCTTTTGTTATTTCTCCCTGAACTGTTGGTTTTCTCTTCTGGACTTGCCAGCCGAAATAGTCTGTTCCATCATATTCAATGGTAAGTCTCATATTTCGCATTCCGGAAGTCATAAGATTATGAGAGTTGTGGAAAAGGCAACAGTTATCAAAATTGTCAAGAAGTCAGAAATTGTGAACTTTATGGTTTCCAGATCGCCCCTTGGCCTATCCGGGTCATAGGCTCGCGATTCCATAGCGAGAGCGAATTCATCGGCACGCCGCAAGAGGTTAACGAGGAGTGGCACCAGAATTGGAATAATAGCCCGAATTCTTTTGATGGGATTCTTACGAGAAAAATCTGACCCTCGAGACTTCTGTGCCTTAATAAGTCTATCTAACTCTTCGAAAACTAATGGTACAAACCTCAAGGACAGGGTCATCATCATAGCAATCTTATGTGAAGAGATTCCCACCACTTTCAAGGGTGAGAGGATAAATTCTAATCCCGTGGTCAATTTCTGGGGTGAGGTGGTCAGAGTGAGAAGAGAGGCAACAAGTATTAAAAAAATTAGCCTCAAGGTAATGAAAGTTCCCAAAGATAAACCCTGCTCGGTAATCTTTAGTGGACCGAAAGAAGCAATTGTGCTTCCCGGGGTAAAAAGTAGATGGAGAAAGAAAGTAAATACGATAATCCAGAGTAAGGGCAATAGTCCCTTAAGGACGAACTTAATGGAGAGCCGTGCTAAAAGAATTACGGCCAGCAAAAATATGGCAAGGAGAGAGTAGCTCCAGAGGTTCTTAAGAAGGAATATTGAAATTGATATAATCAGAATGGATATAATCTTTGTCCGTGAGTCGAGCCGGTGAACAGGAGAATTGGAAGAGATGTAGCGACCGACAGTGAGGTTATTTAAGAAGGACATTTAGGACTCCGGGATTCTTCTCTTAATCAATTCCTCAGCTATTTGAACTGCATTTAGAGCAGCCCCCTTCAAGAGGTTATCGCTTACTATCCACATATTGAGTCCATTTGGTATCGACTGGTCTTCTCTAATGCGACCAACAAAAGTCTCTTCGCTATTGGCAGCCTTTGTGGGTAATGGGTATCTTAGTTTACTGATGTCATCCACAACTACAACTCCTTCTGCTTTCTCCAATATCTGTCGAGCTTCTTCGGGAGTAATTTTTCTTTCCGTCTCAATATTTACTGCTTCCGAGTGTCCACGAAAAACAGGTACTCGAACACAGGTGGCTGTGACGGCAATGGAGTCGTCCTCCATTATCTTCTTTGTCTCGTTGACCATCTTCATCTCTTCCTTTGTGTAGCCATTCTCTAAAAATATGTCAATCTGAGGAATACAATTATAGGCAATCTGATGGGGAAAAACCCTCGGCTTTACTTTTTTGCCAGAGGCAATAGTTCTAACTTGTTCTTCCAGCTCAAGTACTGCCTTCTGTCCTGCACCAGAGACCGCCTGATAGGTGGAGACAACAATCCTTTTAATTCTGGCTCTCCTGTACAATGGCGCCAGGACAACTACCATTTGAATTGTTGAGCAGTTAGGATTAGCAATGATTTTTTTATCTTTAGCTAAAGTATGGGGATTGATTTCCGGGACAACCAACGGCACTTCAGGGTCCATTCTCCAAGCGCTCGAGTTATCAATCACAAATACGCCTTCCTGAGCAGCAAGTGGAGCATACTCTTTTGAAATAGCGGCGCCGGCAGAGAAAAGTGCAATATCGGGTCTGGGTGAGAGGCTTGATTTTTCTGACGGAGGGGAAACCTTAAACGAAGACGGAGTCAGTTCTTCAACTAAAATTTCCTTGCCCTTAAATTTTAGCGTCTTTCCTCGTGACCGCTCAGATGCAAAGAGTCTCAGGTTAGCTACTGGAAAATTCCGCTTATCCAGCATTCTAACCATTTCCCTGCCTACAAGCCCGGTCGCTCCCACTACAGCAACATTATATTTTTTCATTTCCTAACTCACAATTCCAATAAAAGCTTTTCGAGATTGCTTCACTTCGTTCGCAATGACACCCCCTGTTTGTCATTGCGAGCCTCGATTGAAAATCGGGGCGTGGCAATCTCATCATTTATAATACAAATCTTTCCAATTTGGATTCATATTATTAATCAATTTAATCTTCTTATTTCTTGAGCCCGCTTTAATCTGTTTTTCTCTTAAAATAGCCTCTTCTACATCATTGAATACTTCATAATAAACCACTTTATGAACATTGTATTTCTTAGTAAACCCTTCGACCAGATTTTCTCTATGTTCATAAATTCTTTTATTCAAATTACTGGTAATCCCCGTATAAAGAACTGTGTTTGTCTTGTTCGTCATTATATAAACACAATAAAGTCTTTCCATCTTTTCAAGATTGCTTCACGGAGTTTACCCCGAGCCGTATGTTGAGTTTCTTCGCTTCAACATTCTTCACGTCGGGATTCTTCCCCTTCGTT
>CAZJWT010000022.1:3500-13968 GCA_964550005.1 uncultured Clostridia bacterium
GATAAGGTCGCCAACCTCAGATGTGGATAAACCCATCTCGCCAGCGCTCATCCCCTTTATCTTACCAGAAGATAGAGCTTTTCGAACAGCACCATCTATTAACTTTGCTCCCGCCTCCTCAGCCAAATTCTCCAGCATCATCTGCCCGGCAACTATGGCAGCGATGGGATTTATTACATTTTTGCCTGCATATTTTGGAGCACTCCCATGAATAGGTTCAAACATGCTTACACCTTCAGGGTTTATATTTCCTCCGGCTGCTACCCCCATACCACCCTGAATGATTGCTCCCAGGTCAGTTATGATGTCCCCAAACATATTGCAGGTGACAATAGTATCAAACCACTCGGGTTTTTTAACGAACCACATACAACAGGCATCAACAAATGCATGGTCTTTCTCCACCTCGGGATACTCTTCGCCTACCTTGTAGAATACTCTCTGCCAGAGGTCATGAGCAAATGTCAGAACATTCGCCTTATCCACAAGAGTTAACCTCATCTTTTTCTTTCTCTTCCTTGTCAATTCAAATGCATACCTGATGCACCTTTCCACGCCCTTTCTGGTATTGACCATCTCTTGCACTGCAACTTCGTCTGGCGAGTCCTTTTTCATAATTCCGCCAATGCCTAAATAGAGACCCTCCGTATTTTCCCTAACTACCACGAAATCTATATCCTCAGGTTTTTTATCTTTAAGAGGAGTGGGAACTCCAGGATAGAGAATAACTGGCCTGAGATTGATATACTGGTCAAGCCCAAAGCGCAATCTGAGTAGAAGTCCTCTCTCTAATATGCCTGGCTTTACCTGAGGATGCCCAACTGCTCCTAAATATATGGCATCCAGTTGTTTCATTTCTTCAAATGCAGAATCGGGAAGAACTTCCCCTGTCTTCAAATACCACTTCCCGCCGAAATCATAAGTTACAGTCTCATATTTGAAGCCTGCTTTTCTTGAAGCAGCATCTATAACTTTGAGCCCCTCTCTAATGACTTCTGGACCTACCCCATCTCCAGGAATGACTGCTATCTTATGCACTTAAACCTCCAAAGTATATCCAACTAAAGAAATATATTGGACCCCCGATAAATCGGGGGACTCCAGACTCGTTCTTGATTTCTCCTAGTCACTTTTTTAACTTCTCCTTTGCGTATCTCATCAAGCCGCCGGCAACAATTATGGCTTGGATAAATTCCGGAAATGGCTGCACTTTATAACTTTCATTCTTTGAAAGATTAGTTATCTTACCTCTACTTAAATCGATTAAAATCTCATCTCCAGAATCGATTCTCTTCGAGGCCCTCTTACTTTCCAGAATGGGAAGTCCAATATTGATAGCGTTACGATAGAAGATGCGGGCAAAAGACTCTGCTATTACACAGGAGACTCCTGCTTCTTTAATAGCCAAAGGAGCATGTTCGCGGGACGAGCCGCAACCGAAGTTCTTTCCTGCCACTATACAATTCCCCATAACTGAGGGAGGGCCCAATTTCCTAACGAATTCCTCATCAATTCCTTCCATACAATGTTTCGCTAACTCTTTAGGGTCGGAAGTATTTAAGTATCTTGCAGGAATAATATCATCTGTATTGATATTATCGCTGAATTTGTGGGCTTTTGCCTTAATCTGCATCTTAACTTTTACAATGCTTCGGGGCTTGTAATTTTTCCAGCAACAGCTGAAGCTGCAGCAATTGCAGGATTGGATAGGTAGATTTCCGATTTGGGATGTCCCATCCGACCGGCGAAATTCCTGTTTGTAGTCGCTATAGCCCTCTCTCCTTCAGCCAATACTCCCATATGACCACCCAGACAGGGACCACATGTGGGGGGAGAAACCACTGCTCCTGCATCGATAAATATCTCGAGGATCCCCTCCCTCAATGCCTCCCGATAAACTTTCTGGGTAGCAGGAATTATTATCAGCCTCACCCGCGGATGAACTCTTCTTCCCTTCAAAACTTGAGCACTTATTCTAAGGTCTTCGATCCTTCCATTAGTGCAAGAGCCGATGACTGCCTGGTCAATGTAAATCTCCCCCACGCGGCTGATCGGTCTGGTATTGGAAGGTAAAGGAGGAAAAGCAACCTGTGGTTCAATTTTGCTGCAATTATACTCGATGACCTTCGTATATCGAGCGCTTCTCTCTCCGTGGATAATCTCATACGGCCTTTCTGCTCGAGCCTCGATATATTCGATAGTCTGGCCATCTGGCTCAATAATTCCGCTCTTTGCTCCAGCTTCCACCGCCATATTACACATAGTTAAACGGTCAGCCATACTTAACCGCCTGATAACTGGGCCTGTAAACTCCATAACCTTATATAGAGCTCCGTCTACCCCAATATCTCCAATTGTGTAGAGAATGAGGTCTTTCCCTGAAATCCACTTATTCAATTTTCCTTTATACACGAACTTGATTGTCTCGGGAACACGGAACCAGCATTTGCCGGTAAGCATTGCGAAAGCCAAGTCAGTCGAGCCCACGCCACAGGCAAAAGCTCCCAATGCTCCATAAGTGCAGGTATGAGAGTCGGCTCCGATAACAAGGTCGCCAGGAAGGACAACTCCCTGTTCGGGAAGCAACGCGTGTTCAATACCCATTCTTCCTACCTCATAATAGTGGCTCAACCCCTGTTCTCGTGCAAAACTCCGGAGAATCTGGCATTGCTCGGCCGATTTGATGTCCTTGTTTGGAGCAAAATGGTCAGGAACAAGGACGACCCTATCAGGGTCGAAAACCTTACTTCCACCCGCCTTTCTAAATTCTTCAATTGCCAGAGGTGCTGTTACGTCATTTCCCAAGGCAATATCTACTTTAGCCTCAATGAAGGTGCCCGGCTCGACGCTCTTCCTTCCACAGTGTCTGGCCAAAATTTTCTCTGCAATCACCATACTCATAAGGAAATCGCTATTCCTTTTTTCTTATTCTTCTCTTCCCACGGGTCTATGGAGATAGGAAAAAGTAGCCTGTCCCCTTTTTCTTCTTGCTACCAGCCTATTGAGAGCATTGATGTAGGCTTTGGCACTGGCTTCAATTATGTCTGTTGATGCGCCTCGACCCGTTACTATCTTTTTCAATTCGTCAGCCCGGGCTCGACCAACCGGAGCAATCTTAACTGTAACCTCACCGATAGCATCCTTACCCACAGAAACTGACTTAAGGCTGTAATCGATTAATCTACACTTAATATTTGTAATTCGGTCTATTGCCCGAAAAGCAGCATCTACTGGACCGTCACCGCAGGAAGCCTCTTGCAGGACTTCACTCTTAGCCGTCTTCCCGGGCATAGTCAACCTCCCTAACTTCACGGTAGCAGTGGGAACCATTGTATTTCCAGTAATTACATTTATATACTCCAACTTGTAGATCTCCGGGATAAGGGATATCTGGTCCTCGACTATGGCTTCGATGTCCTCATCAAAAATCTCTTTTTTCTTATCAGCAAGCAATTTGAATTGCTGAAATATCCTATCCACTTGCTCACTAGTCAATTTGTAACCTAACTCTTGCAACTTCTTCCGAAAAGCATGGCGTCCCGAATGTTTCCCTAAAACGAGCCTCCTGCCTCCCAATCCGACCGATTCGGGAGTCATAATCTCGTAAGTCAATCTTTCCTTGATTACTCCGTCTTGGTGAATTCCTGCTTCGTGAGCAAAAGCATTAGCGCCAACGATAGCCTTATTGGGCTGAACGATTATGCCCGTAAGTTTACTCACCAAGCGGCTTGTCTTGGCAATCTCCCTTGTCTCGATATTGGTATAGAAAGGAAGCAGGTCTTTCCTTGTCCTCAAGGCCATCACCACTTCTTCCAGAGAGGCATTTCCTGCCCTCTCTCCAATCCCGTTAATGGTGCACTCAATCTGCCTCGCTCCAAGAGAAATGGCTTCCAGTGAATTCGCTGTGGCCAGTCCCAAATCGTTGTGGCAATGGACACTAATAATGGCCCTGTTAGAATTGGGAACTCTTTCAATTACCATCCTGATTATTCTGCCAAACTCTTCTGGCAGGGCGTAGCCGACAGTATCCGGAATATTGATTGTGGTAGCTCCAGCCTCGATTGTCTCCTCCAACACCTGGCAAAGGAAATCTGGGTCGGTCCTGACAGCGTCTTCTGCCGAAAACTCTACATTATGAGTGAATTTCCTCGCATGTTTCACTGCGGCCACAGCCTCCTTAAAAACCTCTTCTCTTGACTTCCTCAATTTATATTTTAAGTGAATGTCACTTGTAGCAATGAAGGTATGAATGCGCGGGTTTCTGGCATACTTTATTGCATCCCAGCAGACATCAATATCTCTCTTTGTAGCCCGTGCAAGGCCTGCAATTGCCGGCTTCCTGATCTTTCGGGAAATCAGTTTCACTGCCTCGAAATCCCCTGGCGATGATATGGGAAAACCAGCTTCAATGATATCCACACCCAATCTCTCCAATTGTTCAGCGACTTCCAGCTTCTCTTTTATATTCAGACTTGCTCCTGGAGATTGTTCTCCATCTCTTAGAGTTGTATCAAATATTAATATTTTCTCTTTTTTCAATGCCATACCCCCTCACCCTAAACCCTCTCCCCAAAGGGGAGAGTGGATACTATATGAAATTTTAGCGTTGTTTAACCCAGTCCAGGCGTAACCTGTAGGAGTTCCACAGTGCATTCACTATGCCTGATAGCGCATAACTAACGAAATATGCGACAAATATTATTGAAATTATCTGCGTTGAAAAAAGCCAGATAATTAACGCAACCAATATAATAAGCAGGGTCTTGAACGGTTGCCTCCTCGTAAGTCTAACGCTCTTGAGATTTATGTACTTAATTTTGCTGGCCATCAGAAAAGATAAGACTATCATAATTAGAGGGATTGCACCAAAAAAGAAATGCTCCTCTTTTGGCCAGATGGGCGAAACAAGAAAAGAAGCCAATAGACCCCCTGCCACAGGAATGGGCAAACCATCGAAACAAACGGTATCTTTTTCAGCAGCTTTGACATTGAACCTCGCCAGCCGGAAAACTCCAGCAATCATAAACAGGAAGGATATTAACATTCCCGGCCTTAAATCCTTTAAAACTATCTGATACATCAAAATTGAGGGCGCCATTCCAAAAGAGATTAAGTCGGCTAAAGAATCGAACTCCAACCCAAACCTACTCGTGGACCTAGTGACTCTGGCAATCCTACCGTCGAGAACATCCAGAATAACTGCTAAGAGTATCGACCAGGCGCTGGAAGTGAAATTTCTTTCAATGGCAGCAATGATGGAATAGAAACCCAACCCTGCATTTCCCAGAGTGAAAAGTCCAGGAACAAAATAGATTCCTTTCTTCACCTGAAACCTCCACCAGTTATAAAATTGGTAATCGAGAACTTCAAACCTGTGCTACGCCACCATTCAAAAGGGAAACTTTCCAAGAACAGTTTCACCCCCAACAACTCTATCTCCTTTCTTAATTTTGATTTCCACCTCTTGGGGGAGATAAACCTCTACCCGTGAACCAAACCTTATCATTCCAATTCTCTGTCCAGCAAGTAGATTGTCTCCCTCTTTGCACCAGCAACATATTCGTCGAGCAACGCTACCTGCGATCTGCTTTACCAGAATTCTCTCTCCCTTAGAATTTGATCGGTTACTCTTTTGTATACCAATGAGATTACTCTCGTTTCCTTCAGAAGCCTTTTTTTTATAAGCAGCAGTGAACCTGCCAGAGTTATGCTTAATCCATTCCACCTTCCCGTTTACTGGAGACCTTTGAACATGGACGTTAAATATGGACATAAAGATTCTAACTACCCTCACCCGAGAATGAAAAAAATTTTCTTCTCCGACCTCAGATACATCTATCACCTTCCCATCCGCTGGTGATAGGATTAAATATTCTCCTTCAGGAACTTTCCTTTCCGGATCGCGGAAGAAAAATAGAGTAAGTGAGGCCAAACCCAATAGGAAGAGGCTACCAATTTTCCAAAAAAAGAAGAGAATCACGGCCAACAGCAAAAAAGGAAGAATAAATTTCCAACCGTCCTTGACAATCCGCATCTTCAATTTACCTCTTCTTTAGCCAAGGCATCATTTCTCGCAATTTTGCTCCCACAATTTCAATGGGATGCTCCCTCCATTCGTTCCGTCCCTTGTTAAATACAGGACGGCCGACTCGGTTCTCCAGGAGCCATTCCCGAGCGAACTCGCCGGAGCGAACCTCTTCCAGAATTTTCTTCATTTCTCGCCTTGTTTTTTCATTAATAATCCTTTTGCCACGAGTATATTCTCCGTACTCAGCTGTGTCTGAAATGGAATAGTTCATCCAGCCAATGCCACCTTCCTGAATCATATCGATAATTAGTTTCATCTCGTGCAGGCACTCAAAATAGGCAATCTCAGGTTGATAACCAGCCTCCACCAGAGTTTCGAAGCCAGCCTTGATTAACTCCACGAGCCCACCACAGAGAACCACCTGCTCCCCAAAAAGGTCAGTCTCGGTCTCTTCAGCAAAAGTGGTCTCAATTACTCCAGCACGAGTTCCACCTATACCTTTAGAATAGGCTAATGCTAACTCCTTTGCCTTACCAGAAGCGTTTTGATAAACCCCAATCAGGTTGGGAGTACCTCTTCCTTCCTGATACATCCTTCTGACCAGATGCCCGGGTCCTTTAGGAGCAACTAAAATCACATCCACATCATCAGGGGGAATAATCTGGTAAAAGTGGATGTTGAAACCGTGAGAGAAGCCCAGGACTGCACCCTTTTTCAATTTACTAGCAATCTCATTCTTGTAAACCACAGACTGAACATCGTCGGCAACGAGCATCTGAACCCAGTCAGCATTTTTGGTCGCTTCGCCTGCGGAAACTGGTTTCCATCCATCTGCAACTGCCCTTTTCCAATTCTCAGTTCCCTCGAGCTCAGCAACCACCACATCTAATCCGCTATCTCGCAAATTCTGACTTTGGGCATGCCCCTGGCTTCCATAACCAATGATTGCAATCTTCTTTCCCTTCAAAGGCTTCAAATCTGCATCTTTATCATAGTATACCTTCGCCATAAAAACCTCCTTCAAATTTGTTGATAAGATGATTGTTTACAAGAAAAGTAGCAGCAAAGCGAGAGCTTTGCTTCCCTTTTGGCAGAGCTATCGCTCTGCCGCTACAACTATAATTTTTGAAAGACAGTTTGAGAGGAGCTGTTGGAATTTCAGTCAAAAAACGACGACAACAAACTCCCCTGATGCGAGGGGATTTGGTGTAGCGAGCATTAGAATTTTTAGCCAGAAATCGAAGAGTAGAGTTTAGCCCCGCGAAGACGGGGGAAACTCCTGAGATTTTTGGCGGTGCTCAAAGAGCAAAAAATTCTCAGCGAGCGAACCAAATCCCGAGCTAACCCCTTCCCATTGCCACAATGCCTGTCCTAACCATTTCCTTTATCCCAAAGGGCTTAAGCATATTGACCAGAGCAAGTATTTTCTCCTCATCCCCTGTCATTTCCACAATCAAGGAGTTAGAAGCAACATCCACTATTCTGGCTCTGAAGATATCGATAATTTCCAGAACTTCTGACCGCTTCCCTTTTGCAGCATTTACCTTAATCAGAACTAAGTCTCTTTCCACATGCGGTTGCTCCACAAAATCGTTAACTTTTATTACATCTATGAGTTTATTCAGCTGCTTCATAACCTGTTCTAAAATCCTTTCATCCCCTTTAACTACTATCGTCATTCGAGAGATATCATGTTGCTCGGTTTCCCCTACGGCTAAACTATCAATATTAAATCCACGGGTGCTAAAAAGACCCGATATTCGAGCCAGCACTCCAGGCTTATTCTCCACTAAAACAGAAATCGTATGTTTCATTAATTACTCCTCCTTAATTCCCCCCTCACCCTAAACCCTCTCCCCTTTGGGGAGAGGGGATTCCCCTCCATTTACACAGAATGTTCGCTTCTCAACAGCTCCTATCCTTGATTTTCTAAAGCCCTATGCCAGCCCACGGATTACTTCATCCAGCCTTGCGCCCACAGGCACCATAGGAAAGACATTCTCTTCCCGCTCTACCAAAAAATCTAAAATCACAGGTCCATCTATGGAAATTGCCTTTCTCAAAGCATCTTCTACTTCATCCTTTTCACTTACTCTCATGCCAAAAGCTCCATATGCCTCGGCAATTTTTACAAAATCTGGATTAGGTGATAGGTCTGTGCCTGAATATCTCTTGTTATAGAATAGCTGCTGCCACTGCCTAACCATGCCAAGATATCCGTTGTTTAAAATGGCAACTTTTACTGCTACTCTATTATTGACAGCTGTTGCCATTTCCTGGATATTCATTTGAAAACTCCCATCCCCGGCTATATCAAAGACAATCTTTTCTGGCTTGCCTAATTTGGCGCCGATGGCTGCTGGAAAACCAAATCCCATAGTCCCTAACCCTCCGCTGGTAATAAAATGGCGGGGGTAGTTGTATTTATAGAACTGCTGAGCCCACATCTGGTTTTGCCCAACTTCTGTGGTGATAATTGCCTTCCCTTTTGTTACTTCATAGATCTTCTCCACTACAAATTGGGGATGGAGTTTGCCATCCTTCTCATAAGTCAATGGATTCTCTTTTTTCCATTGAGAGATCTGTTTCTGCCATTTTTGCCTTTTGTCTCTATTCCCGGGGCTTAATTTGTCAAGGAGTTTATTCATCTCTCTCATAACGTTCTTTGCATCGCCCACAATGGGAATATCTACTTTTACATTTTTGCTTATGGAAGTGGGATCGATGTCTATGTGAATTACTTTTGCCTTGGGAGCAAAAGCATCCAGCCTACCTGTAATCCTATCGTCAAACCTTGCTCCAACAGCAATAATTAAATCTGAATTTTGTATGGCCTGATTTGCGAAATAAGTCCCGTGCATTCCCAGCATCCCCAAAAAGAGCTCAGAGTCTTGAGGAAAAGCACCCATTGCCATCAACGTGAGAGTTACAGGTATCTGGGTAATCTTAACCAGTTCCCTCAATTCCCCAGAAGCTCCTGAAATAATAACGCCACCACCGGCATAGATAACCGGTCGCTCAGATTGTTTTATCAGGTCTACTGCTCTTTTTATCTGCTGAGGGTGTCCTTCATATTTAGGTCTATAACTGCGAATGTCCACTCCCTTGGGATAGACGAATTCACAGGAGGCTCTCTGGACATCTACCGGCAGGTCGATAAGCACAGGTCCTGGTCGTCCTGTGCGGGCAATGTAGAACGCTTCTTTAACGGTGCGAGCGAGCTCCTTAACGTCCTTCACCAGATAGTTATACTTTGTTATTGAGCGAGTAACCCCCGTGGTGTCTGCCTCTTGGAATGCATCATTGCCTACCAAATGGGTAGCCACCTGGCCTGTAAATGCCACAACAGGAACTGAATCCATATTTGCTGTAGCCAAACCCGTGGTCAAATTGGTCGCCCCGGGGCCCGAAGTGGCTATACAGACACCAACTTTGCCTGTTGCCCGAGCATATCCATCAGCCATATGGGCTGCTCCCTGCTCATGACGCGTAAGAATAAATTTGATTGGTGCCCCGTATAGAGCATCGAAAGTCGGAAGCAATGCTCCTCCGGGTATGCCGAACATTATTTCCACGTTTTCTTTGACTAAACTCTCCATAAAAATCTGTGCACCGGTAAGCTTCACAATATCTCCTCCTTCAGTCCTCAATTACAAAGAATGCACAATTAAATTCGGCAAAATCCTACATCCACCCGTATGGTCGTTGCAAGCGACTGAAATCCCGATTTTCAATCGGGACGATAAATCGGGGCTTCGGTCGTGGAGTTTATCCCGCACATTTGTTGTGCGGGGCTTCCTCACAATGACTGCACGGTTGAAACCGTGCCTACAAATCCCTTTCGGAAGGACTCCAGGGGTTTCTGGAATCCCCCGATGAAATCGGGGGTCATTTCCTCCCTTTGGGGAGGACTCCAATTCATGATTAAATATTGTCTTTCGGGTTCATAATTCATAATTTGCATTTGAGGATGGCTCCTGTATTTGCCGACTGCACTAAGCGGGAATAACGATTTAGCCAGCCCTCTCTTATCTTGGGTAGGGGCGGTTTCCACTCTCCAACTTTTTCTTCCCATTTTATCCTACGTAATTTTATGTCCCTATCCTCCAGGCGGACGTCTAATCTTCTCTTGGGGATATCGATTTGAATAATATCACCATCTTTCACGAGAGAAATTGGCCCACCGACTGCTGCTTCGGGAGAAATGTGTCCAATGCAGAGTCCCCGCGTACCACCTGAAAATCGGCCGTCTGTCAGTAGTGCAACGTCCTTATCCATTCCCATCCCCACAAGGGCTGCAGTTGGCGATAGCATCTCTCTCATTCCTGGCCCACCCCTCGGACCCTCATAACGAACTACTATAACTTCCCCTTTTTTAATCTTTCTACCTAAAATGGCTTTCATCGCCAGTTCTTCAGAATTGAACACTCTCGCTTTGCC
>CAZJWT010000023.1:0-10216 GCA_964550005.1 uncultured Clostridia bacterium
TCCCGATGTATCGGGATGGCCACCCAATGGGACGGCATGCCGAAAGGTCGGCATAAACTGCGTCCGTCCCCTACAGGAATTGAAACTGGTTGACAATGGGGAAAGTCTGTGATATAATCATTTTAGAAACTACATAATTTATAAGGTCAGTTTGTCTTCTCCGAAAAGGCAAACTTCGAGAAATCGGAGGACGCAAAACCACAGTCCCGAAAAGAGAGATAGGCTGTAAAACTTCTTTTCGGGAGGCTGGGTTACCGAAGGAAGACACGCAGATAACTATCTAACCGCAAACCAGTGGTTGGGGTGCTAGCGCTAGTTTTTTGGAGAAGACTGGGGAGCGGTTTTTTTATTGTAAATTGGAATTAAATTAGTTAAAATTATGCTTAAATTATTTTGGTGAATAGTAGGGGTTCCGATAAATCGGAACCCGCGGGTTTGATAAATCAAACCCCTACATTGACACATTTGGGCGACCACGGGGTGTCGCCCCTACAATGGGCATTTAAAAGGAAGAGATGTTGCTTTCCAGGAAGATTATTCTATTAGCGTTGATTCTTTCCATTGGACTTGCTTCGACCATTTCTATGAATGCGTGGGCTGGTGCGCTCGATGATTTCGATGCTTTTATAAAGGAAGAGGAGGGGAAAAAAGAATTTATCTCTTATAGTCAAGAAGAATGGAACGGGATGAGGAATGAGAAGGAGCAGGGAGTATTCGTAGAAGAAGAGGAGCTTCTGATCCCCTCCAAGGTTGAAGAAGTAGAAGAACTAAAACCATTAGCAGAAGAAGCTGTTCCCCCTGCTCCCGAAGGAATTGGCATAATCCTTCCGTTTGAGTCGAGGTTGAGCATATCGGGAAGGAAAATGATCTCGATGAAGTATGGTTCTGTATTCTATAAGGATGAGGAGAATAGGACAACTACAGGCACTCCCGCTGAAGTGACTGAAGGGTTTGATATGGACCAGGAGCTCCAGGTGAAGATTAAAGGGCAGGTTGGTAGAAAGATTGCAGTTAATGTGGATTATGATGATACTGTGGAGGATAAGAGGGATATTTCCGTTGTTTATAAAGGAGACCCTGGTGAAGTTGTTCAGGAAGCCGCTTTCGGGGATATAACGCTGGAGCTTCCGGCAACTGAGTTTCTTGCCTATACGAAGAGCGTATTTGGGGGAAAAGTTAATGCCCAGTATAAGAAATTTAAATTGATGGCTATTGGTTCACAAACTAAAGGAATACCCGAAGAGAAGAAATTTAAAGGTACGAGCACGTTTGAGAAGAAGGATATTAACGATACGTCGTATCGGCGGCGGAAATACTACGAGTTATGGACGGATAGAAACATTCAGAGTGGAAGTGAAAAGGTCTATATTGATGACAGGGATGGCACAAATAACCAGAACGGTGCCTGGATGACAGTGAGAAATACTTACCCACTGCTGCCCAGTGCCACATATTACGGATATTTCAATCTTAAAGTTCCAGGACAGGATTATACGATAGACTATATTAGCGGCATTATCACTTTCAGGGAGACCATTTATGAGAACCATGTTATTGCTGTTGACTATAAGAAATCCAATGGGCAGTTAATTTCGGTAACCAATAGTGGCTTGCCGAAAATACTCAAAGACGAGGATGAAATCCTGAATCAGGAGATGATGAATTACTACGACCTGGGACAAAAAAAGATTGTTCAGGGAGTTGAGGGCAGGGACTTTATTGTAAAGATTTTGGATTTGAACCGTAATGACATGACGACGACCTTTGGGAATGTTTACGACATAATTGAAATGGATTATGATGAGGGGATATTAAAATTTAAGGACCGCACCCCTTTTGACCCGCCATATCTTGATATATACGACAAGACAAATCCACAGCACCATTATATCATATACGCCGAGTATAAATATCGGCAGAAGACATATTTTCTGCAGCCGAACATTGTGGAGGGAAGCGAAAAAATTACAATAAATGGTCACTTAATTAAAAGGGATGAAGACTACTTCATTGATTACGAGTCTGGCTTTATTACATTCTTTCATGAAGAAGAGATTGATGAAGAGACAGAAATTAAGATTAACTACGAATATATGCCCTTCGCAGGTCTCTATCAGGAGACCCTATTGGGTGCGAGGGGAGAATGGGCGCCCACTGACAGGGTCTTTTTGGGTTCCACAGTCCTTTATAGTGGTGCAGCTAAACCGGGAACCATCCCCACGGTGAGGACGCCTCCGGGGAGTAAGTTTATTCTGGATGCAAATTCGGAAATCTCTTTCGACCCACAGACGTTCTTTCCTTTCAAGACAAAGGTTTCGGGAGAACTGGCGAGAAGTCTCGATAATCCCAATACCTGGGGAAAGGCAATAATTGATAGCATGGAAGGGGTAAAGCTAATTGATGGAATGCCGACCGATAAGGATGTATGGCAGATAGCCAGTAACCCGGGAATCGCGACAACAGAGGGAGCTATCAGCTGGGAGAACGAGGATCGCAGAATCAAGGAGTTTAAGCCAAATGCCGATGTGGGTGCAGATGAGAAGCAGGAAGCCCTGAAGATTAATTACAATCTGACAGGAACGAACGAAGAAGCATCTATTGTCTATCCTATTTCCACGCGGGGAGTGGACTACTCACAGAAAGAAAGTTTGGAACTATATGTTTATGGTGATGGGAATGGAGAAAATCTGGAGATTAGATTGGGCAGCATTGCTGAAGATGCCGATGGGGATGGAGTGCTGGATACAGAGGATGTTAATGGCGATGGCACTCTGAATGTTGGTGAGGACGTCGGTTGGCCTTTTTCTGGATGGACTGGCGATGATGAGAAAATTTATCTTAAAAACGGAAAAATTGGCTATAAGAATGGGAAAATTGACACCGAGGATTTAGATGGGGACCAGACAGGCCCGGAACCGGATAAAGGCGATGGTGAAGCCTTTTCTAAAACCATTGACTGGTCTGGCTGGAGGAAAGTGGAATGGAATCTTAATATAAGCACAGCGACTCTCTCAAGATGGACGGGCATAAAGCACATAAGGTTAACATTGAAAGGCACGAATGTCTCAGGAAATATGATGATTACCTCCATGGGAGTTGTGGGGAATAAGTGGGAAAGAGGAGTTGTGGAGAATCCAAGTGATAAGTTTTCCGTTGGTGCTGTGAATACTGAGGATGACTATGATATTTATGGCCGCGGCTTGCTTGATAACGGGGATTATAAGGACCTTTATGGTGAGAGAGCGGTTGAAGAAACGGAAGTGGAGCAGGCGCTTTTGTTAAAGTATACTTTAACTAATGGTGCTACAGGCTATACGAAATGGACATTTACCACAGCTGAGGACTACTCAAAATATGATGAACTGAGGTTCTTCATTAAAAATCCCGATTATCCGACAAAGAATCCTACCTTCATAATGAGATTTGGCACGCCAAGCGATTATTACCAGTTTGAAAAAAGGGTAGACTCGGGAGAGTGGCAATTTTTGACGATCAACCTGGTTGATAAGGACGGAAAGTATGGAGCAGACACGATGGAAAGTTCAGATGGAACAATCACCAGGGTAGGAAGTCCGGTTCTCACGAACATCGCAGAGATAAAACTTATGATTGTAAATGATACAGGAAGTGATATTAATGACGGCGAAATCTGGGTTAATGAGATTCATCTGAAAGGCGTGAGCAAAAAAGAAGGCTGGGCAGGTAGATTCGGCTTGGACTTTGAGCTTCCTGACTGGTTCACTTTTGGCGGAAAGTACTGGTATATGGATAGGAATTTTGAGACGATTACAGTTCCCAGTAGGAATCAAGACCGAGAAGAAATATCAGCCTACACCAATTTCAATAGGCTCAGTTACCTGCCAGTCTCATTGAACTGGAGCAAGACCACCACAGTTACTCCTTCAGTGGTAAATGTTGCAGATTTAAGCGTTCAGGATGAGGGGCGCGTGGTAAGCCATCAGGGAAGCGCCAGTGCGGAAATTAGATTGCCAAAACTACCCAGATTGGGGACAGGTTATTCTAAAAGCATTGTTGAGCGCAGTCAGCCCGAGGGCAAGGAGGAAGATTCGGATACCTATTCAGCTACTCTCTACCAGTACGAACTGCCGATTCGGTTCTTTCTTCTCCCGTACGATTTGGGCGGTTCCTATAAAAGAATTAATAGCTTTAACAAATTCACAAGCACTGCCCCTACGCAGTATGATTTCTGGGAATTTACAAATGATTGGGCGGGTAGAGCAACTTTCAGGCCATTATCTGAATTATCGATCCTTCCTTCCTATTCTTTGAGAAAAGTGAATGAAAGAGTGCATATTGATGGTAAGGTCGAACGCCCCAGGTCAGGCAGTCAGACAGCGGGATTGAGTTCAACTCTCCAATTTTTCGAATGGCTCAAACCTTCCGTGGATTACAGCATAACGAATAATGAAAATTTCATAGTCCTTACTAGTACCTCAGTTCCTACTGAGAAGAATTTTACCAGGTCGAGCTCAGCGAAACTCGGCCTACCTTTTGTTGCCAATGTACTCTTTCCCAAATTTAAACCTGTCGCTTCATTGAATGTCACCTCCTCCTATGGATTAAACGATGGCGACAGCTATGAGATGATAAGGGAAGACTATCCTATCTATGGGAAGTTGTGGCTGAGGGGCAAAGGTCTGGGGTATAAGAGGCTGAAAGGAATTGGGGACCAACTGAAATCTTTCTCTATCCAGGATACTTTAACGGTGGAAAGTAACTGGAAACCCTTGGAATTTCTTGATTTAAAAGGGTACCTTTATCCTTTTAAGACCATAACCACTAACATAGACTATACACATACCCAGAGCCATCAGGGTCCAACAGTTCTCGATAGCGAGAAGCGCATCTGGCCCAATCTGGATATAAGGATGGAGAGCGTGGAAAAATTTCCTCTGCTTGGCTTAGCAATGGAGGAGGCAGAACTGATTACAAAGTACATCCTGACCAAGGAGGATGCAAGAAATGTATCCTCGGGCAAAACGGTAAGCTTTGGTGAAGATTTGAGATTTAAACTATTCAAAGATTACTTTTTCTACTTAACCTACAATGGTTCCTGGAATGAGGTAAAGAGTGCGCCTTCCTGGCTGGTCAGCAGCGAGGGGTTTAACAAAGCATATAACGCTCAAATTACTTTTACCTGGTGGGAGGATTGGAGATTTAATCTCACGTATGGTTATAAGAAAGAAGAAGGAAAGACCGGTGGGGAAAAGACTACTGAAAGTCGAATTCATGCATCCAGTATAGATGTAGAGGCACCTTTAAGCCTGCCCGAACTGTGGAAGATTCCACTAATTGGAAAACGAATTAGAACAGCAGGTGAGATGAGACTCAAGGCCCGTTTCAGTGCTGAAATTAAGAGAAGCGAGCTCAATTGGGAGAGGGACAATACTGATACCTATTCCACCCTGCTATCGAGTGATTTTAGCGTGGGCACAAATTTGATGTTAACTGTGGGAAGCGGGATGACCTTTTTCGTTAATCGCGCTTTGCCCCAGAATAACTTTTTTGCCGTTAATGTCAACACCACCCTCACTATAAAGTTCTAACATGAGAAAAAGGGGTCAGAGTCATTTTTTTCAACCTACCTGTCTAAAGTTCTAGGGCAGTGATGCCATTTTGAGAAGGGGCGGAGCCGAAAAAAAATGACTCTGACCCCTTTTTTTATTTTTTATAAAAAAGCTTGACAAAGTAACTGCTGACTGCTAAAATATAGAAAAATTTTAATATTTAAATTTTACTATTGGGAGAAAAAATGGAAGATTTAATGTTTTTGGGTCTTTTGCAGGAGGGGCCGAAGCACGGCTATGAAATAAAAAAAGAGATCAATAGTGTGGTAAGCCAGTTTACCGGTATAAGCGTCAAATCGGTTTACTATCCTTTGAAGAAGTTAGAGGAAAAAGGCATGGTCTCGAAGAGCGTGGAACGGGCGGGTAGGCGTCCTGAGAAGTATGTCTATAGGGTTACTAAAAAAGGGAAAGAAGAGTTTACTAAACTGCTAAATAAGAATTTTCTTATCATTCAGAGACCTTATCTGAATATAGACCTCTCACTCTACTTTCTCCAATATATAGATCCTAAAATAGTTAAAAGAAGACTTGAGAACAGACTGAATGGATTGAGAAAAATCAAAGACTGGGCGGAGAATAGAGAAAAGACCCTTCAGAGAGAAAAAGCCCTCTACCATATGATTGCCATCACGGAACATTCTCTGGAGATTGCAAAGTTCGAAATCAGATTCACAGAGAGATTGATAAAACAATTCTCTTAAAATAGGGACAGCGACCATTTTTCAAATTTCAAATTTCAAATTTCAGATTACGGGGACAAGCCCCTACACTACAAAATATTCTATTAACGGTTGTTTCAGTTTTTGACAGTACATCTAAAAGAGAAAGGAGGATAAAATGAATGTAGGAAAAGTTTTACAGGAGAGTGTTGCCAAGTTCAAAGACAAGGTGGCAATAATTTTTGAGGATGAGAAGGTCTCTTTCCGGGAGCTTGACCGTCTGGTGAATAATCTCTCCGCAGGTCTTATTGAGGAGGGTGTGAAGAAAGGTGACTGCGTGGTCACTTTCCTGCCGGATGCGATGGAGATAGCTTTAAGTTATTATGCTACCGTCAAAGTTGGCGCTATTCACGCTCCGCTGGATATTCGTCTTAAAGAGGAGGAAGTGAAGTTAATTTTTGGTGATGCTAAGCCGGTAGCAGTTATCACCACCAGCCAGTTTCAGGATATGTTTCTCTCTATGAGAGGAGAAATTCCCAGTATAACGAGCATTATCGTGGTGGGAGAGGAAGTAAAAGATAGTTGTATCTCTTTCAGTAAGTTAAAAAATAGAGCTTCTTCTCGGGTTATTCCTGCGGAAGTTGACGATGAAGATGTGGCGCTTTACCTCTACACTTCAGGGACTACCGCCAGACCAAAGGGAGTAATGGTAACTTTTGGCAATCTGGACTGGTTCCCTAAAGATATGCACGCTGTATGGAAAACTAACGCGGACGATGTCTATATGCTATCATTACCCGCATCCCACATAAGTGGACCTATTGTTTTCAATCAGACGATTGTGCTCGGGGCAGCCACTGTGATTCTGGGAGCCTTCAATCCCAGGAAATGGCTGGAGACGATAGAAAAGAATCGCGTTACCAAGCTCCATTTCGTTCCTCCTATGGCTAATGCATTAATTCAACTGAATGAGTTTGATAAGTACGACTTGTCAAGCCTGATTTGTGTCGCCCTTATGGGTGCATATTCCACTCCCGGTCTGGTCAAGGAATTTGGTGAAAAAGTGGGATTGAGAAGATGTTGCCAGGGTTATGGGTTGACTGAAACTTCGCCTCTTCTTACTCTTGAAGAGACGGAGAGTAATGCTCCTTTTGGAAATATTGGCAAGCCGATTCCTGGCAGGGAAGTGAAGATAGTGGATGAAGATGGAGACGAGGTTCCAGTGGGAGAGGTTGGTGAGATAGTTACCCGCGGTTCACACGTAATGAAAGGTTATCACAATTACCCCGAAGCCACTCGGGAAAGAATCAAGAATGGGTGGCTACACACCGGCGATTTGGCCAGGAGAGATAAGGAAGGATATATCTACATTGTGGGAAGGACACAGGATAGAATCAACGTCGGAGGACTGATGGTTTATGTCTCTGAGGTTGAGGATGTTCTTCACCACCATCCCAAAATAAAAGAGGTGGCAGTAGTGGCCGCTCCCGACCCAAAGCGGGGAGAGAAAGTGAAAGCAGTTATTGTCCTTAAAGAAGGAACCGAAGCTACGGAAGATGAGATAATTGGTTACTGTCGGGAGAGAATGGCAAATTATAAGGTTCCCAAGGAGGTGGAGTTCAGGGAGAGTCTTCCCAAGACAAGTACGGGTAAGATAGCCAGGGGAGAACTGGCTAAAAAGAACTCCTAAGATTCTCGAAACTGTTTAATATCTACGAAAAGACCGCTAATAATTATCCATGCTATTAGCGGTCTTTTTGTTTAGAGGATAAAAACTCTTGAAAAAAAACCTTAGAAAATATATTATTTGAAAGCATTAAGCTCCAAATGTTTTGATCTGCACAAATTGAATTTGTGCCTACAATGGAGTATGCTGTCATTGCGAACGGAGTGAAGCAATCTCGTAATTCAGCAGGAGATTGCCACGGGCTTTGCCCTCGCAATGACCCTTCGGGTCAATTTTGTAGGCACGATTTCAAATCGTGCAATGGATGATAAACCAATTATTAGACCAAAGGAGGAATTTTTGGCTACTTTCTGGGAGCTTCTTTTAAATTTTTTCTTTCCGCTTCAGTGCGTTATCTGCGGAAGGTTGCTTCCGGCTGATGATAGAGACCGTGTTTGTGGAGATTGCTGGAGCAGGATTATCTACCTTAACCGACCAATTGATATAAGGTTATCTTTAGAGGGGATATGGTCAGTAGGAGTGTATGATGGAGTTTTAAAGGAGTTAATCCATCAATTTAAATATAAAGAGAAGAAATATTTAGCCAATCCTTTGGGGAAACTGCTGGTCGCTTTCGTGGGAAAGTACCTGAGAGAAGAAAGATTTGATTATATTGTTCCTATACCACTTAATAAGGCCAGGCAGAAGAAGAGGGGTTACAACCAGGCAGAACTTTTGGCTCGGGTCTTGGGGGAAGCGGTAAATAAGCCAATATTGACCCATTTAGTGAAAAGAAGAAAGAAAACCAAGCCCCAGTTTGGACTAAATAGAGATGAAAGGTTTGAGAACCTTTCGGGTGCCTTTGAAATTTCCGAATCAGGGAAAGAAGACGTTGTAGCAATTGCGGGGAAGACAATACTCCTTTTAGACGACCTGGCAACTACAGGCGCTACCCTGGATGAGTGTGCTAAAGCGTTGAAGAAGGCAGGGGTTAATGAAGTTTACGGACTGGTTTTGGCCCACGGGATGTAGTCGCAGGTCCGACAGGACTCCGAACAGGCGTCGGACTCCTTCGGAGCTTCAGCCTGGGAATGAAATCGCAACCTAAAGGTTGCGGCTACCAAAAGCCATATGGTAGTTGCTCCGAACAATCGGAGCGTTTCAATTCTACAAAAAAATCTTGACTTTATTGGGTGAATTTATATAATAGCTTGTAGCTGAGGAGTAGATTACAATGAAGGGGGTAAACCATAAATGGCAACAAAGGTGGCTATCAACGGATTTGGAAGGATTGGAAGGCTGGTGCTGCGAGCAGCTATCAGTGAAGGCGTAAAGGAACTCGATTTTGTGGCAGTTAATGATTTGACCGATGCTAAAACTTTGGCACACCTTTTTAAGTACGATTCAACTTTTGGTATTTTTGGTGGCAAAGTTGAAGCGAAGGATAGTTCAATTTTGATAGATGGTAAAGAGATAAAGGTCCTTTCACAGAAGGACCCAAGCCAGCTACCGTGGAAAGAGCTGGGTGTAGATTTCGTCATCGAGTCGACAGGCAGGTTTACTGACTCTGAAAAAGCGAGAGCCCATTTAGGAGCAGGAGCAAAGAAGGTAGTGATTACTGCCCCGGCAAAAGGGGATGTCCTCACTCTCGTTATGGGAGTAAATGAGGATAGATATGATAGCTCCAAACACGATATTGTTTCTAATGCTTCCTGCACAACAAACTGCCTGGCGCCAGTAGCAAAGGTTCTTCTGGATGAGTTCGGGATTCAGCGGGGATTGATGACTACTATCCATTCCTTTACTAACGACCAGGTTACTCTCGACTTTCCCCATAAGGATTTGCGCCGTGCTCGAGCAGCTACTCTTTCTATGATTCCTACAACTACTGGCGCAGCAAAGGCAATAGGATTGGTTATACCTGAACTGAAGGGCAAGATGGATGGTATGGCAATACGGGTGCCTACTCCCAATGTGTCTCTAGTCGATTTGGTCGTCGAGGTGAAAAGGGAGACGACTGTAGATGAGGTGAACAGGGCCTTCAGGGATGCTTCCCGGGGAAAGCTGAGTAGATATCTTGAATATACCGAGGAACCATTGGTATCCCGGGATTTCTATGGAAACAATAAGTCTGCCATAGTAGATGGGCTATCCACAACTGCAATAGAAGGGAAGATGGTCAAAGTTATCGCCTGGTACGATAATGAGTGGGCCTACTCTTGTAGAGTGAATGACCTGGTGAGCTATATGGCGGAGTCAGAAGCCAAACGCGGGGCTAAAGAAAGAGTGGCAACCCGGTAGAA
>CAZJWT010000023.1:10316-13892 GCA_964550005.1 uncultured Clostridia bacterium
AAGTAATGCGTAAACTATCAATTTCTGATTTGGAAATAGAAGATAAGAAAGTCTTGATTCGCTGCGATTTCAATGTTCCCTTAGATGAGCGGGGAAGAATTACGGATGATACTCGAATTACAGCCGCTCTGCCCACTATCAGATACGCCCTGGGAAGAGACTGTCCGGTCATTCTGATGTCCCATCTCGGTAGACCCGAGGGGAAAGTAAATCCGAAATTGAGCTTGAAACCAGTTGCAGAAAGATTGGGGGAGCTTTTGAATCTAAAGGTTATTATGGCGCCCGACTGTATCGGTCCTGATGTGGAGAAGATGGCAAGGAAATTGAAAGGAGGGGAAGTTCTTCTTTTAGAAAATTTGAGGTTCCATTTAGGGGAAGAAGCAAATGATGGAAAGTTCGCCCAGCAACTGGCCTCGCTTGCTGATGTATTTGTCCAGGACGCCTTTGGAACTGTACACAGGGCACACGCTTCTACATCTGGCGTGCCCAGGTATTTGCCCTCGGCTAGTGGCTTTCTATTGCAAAAAGAGATAAAATATTTAAAACAGGCTTTAGAAGAACCAGAAAGGCCTTTTTTAGCTATTCTGGGAGGAGCTAAGATATCGACCAAGATTGGAGTTATAAAGAATCTATTGCCCAAAGTGGACTCCCTGGTCTTGGGTGGCGCTATGGCCTACACTTTCTTGAGAGTGGAGAATATAGAAACTGGCAGTTCAGTGGTAGAGGAAGACAAAATTGCTACGGCAAGAGAAATATTAAGGGAGGCTTCCAAGAAGAAGGTAACGGTTCTCTTACCTCTTGACCACATTATTGCTAAGCGAGCTTCTGAGGATGCAGAGAGTAAGGAAATCTCGGATGTCACCATACCGGAAGGTTGGATGGGAGTTGATATAGGTTCCTTTTCTATTAAGCGTTTCTGTTCAGCAATTAGTTCTTCCAAGACCATACTCTGGAATGGACCAATGGGTATCTTTGAAATAGATAAATTCAGTAACGGAACAAGGGCAATCGCTAAGGCAATTGCTGAAGCTACCAGGAAAGGTAGTATCTCAATTGTTGGTGGGGGAGATTCCGTTGCTGCCGTGACCAAAGCAGGACTCGAGGAGAGCATATCGCATATCTCTACGGGAGGTGGAGCAGCCTTAGAGTTTCTGGAAGGGAAGGAATTACCGGGAATTGCAGCCTTGAAGGATAAGTGAGGAGATGAAATATGATAACTTTGATATTGGTAATCCATATTATTGTTTCCATCTGTTTGATTTTGATTGTGCTCTTGCAGGTAGGAAAAGGCGCCAGTTTGTCAGGATTATTTGGAGGCGGAGGGGGAGGTGAGGCGATTTTCGGTGGCGCAGGAGGGGATGTTTTTATGAAAAAATTGACCGTGACCTTTGCGGTTCTGTTTATATTTACTTCTTTAACTTTGACCATTATTTCTGCTCGTAGACCGTTAAGCACAATTATCTATAAAGAGCCAACTGTTCCGGCAGCAATACCAGAGGAAGCTGAAAAGGAAACAGCCGGTCCAGAAGTGCCACCCGTCAAGTCTGAGACACCTCAAATTCCGGAACCATCCCAGCCTGGTAAGTAGTGGCGACACGCAGTTTATCCCGTGCAAGCGGGATGGTCGCCTAGGTAGTATTTTTCCTCATATTTTGATTTCCTATAAGAATTTGATCTTGGGCAGGTGGCGGAATTGGTATATCCCGATATAAAAAACTTTATATCGGGACAGGCGCCTGTCCCGTAAATGGGCAGATGGCGGAATTGGTATACGCGTACGTTTGAGGGGCGTATGGGGTAACCCGTGTGGGTTCAAGTCCCACTCTGCCCATTTACGGGATACGTTTGAGGGGCGTATGGGGTAACCCGTGCGGGTTCAAGTCCCGCCCTGCCCACTAATTGGGATGTAAAGGGACTTGAAGGGTCGCTGTCCCGATGAATAACTCGGGACGTGTTAGCGACGGGCACGAGATGGTGAGCGCCCCGGGTCCGAAGGACAGCGGAAGTGAGCGCCCAGGCCCGAGTTTGGCATTTGTTATATCCTCTCCCCTCGTGGGAGAGGATTAAGAGGTGAGGGGGCTTATCAGTTCGTCGCTCACTCTGGATGGTCTCCCCGACGGAAAGAGCGAACGAAAAATTTGCGGGCGTAGTTCAGTTGGTAGAACATTTGCTTGCCAAGCAAAAGGTCGTGGGTTCGAGACCCATCGCCCGCTTATCCTATTCTTTTGTGGCGCGGTAGCCCAGTGGCTAAGAGAGAGGTCTGCAAAACCAAAAAGCAACTCTCAAGATTCCTCGTCTGCAAACCAATCTCTCGACGATATTACTCGAAGAAAATCTTAAATAAATAAAAAGAATCTACTCACACTGCTCCACGTTCATTAAAGGAGATAAAAATGAGAAAAAGAATTGTAGCCTTGACAACATTAATGAAAGTTAGTTTATTATTATTTTTAATAATGGGATTAGTTCTAACTAATGGATGTGGTAGAAAAGAAGAAAAACAATCTTTAGAGAAAGAAAGTGAAAAAACAATCGTTAAAAAAGGAGATAGAGTCAAAGTCCAGTATACAGGAACACTACAGGATGGGACTATATTTGATAAGTCAAAGGAGGAAGAGCCATTAGAGTTTACTGTGGGAAGTGGACAAGTAATACCCGGTTTTGAAAAAGCAGTAGAAGGAATGAAATTGAATGAAGAAAAGAAAGTAACTCTAAATACAGAAGACGCGTATGGGAAGAGAGATGAAACCTTAATAAGAAAAGTTCCCAAAAATTCTTTACCCGAAAATTTTAAACCTGAGAAAGGTATGGTGATAAGACTACAGGACCAAACCGGAAGAGCAATACCGGGGACAATAATAGATATAACTGAGAATAGCATAACCATTGACCTCAACCACCCTTTAGCAGGAAAGGATCTTACTTTCAATATAAAGGTTGTTGGTATTGAGTGATTTGGAGGAGGCGAGAATGAACATGTATGTAGGAAATTTGTCGCGTGATGTCACCGAAGAAGATTTGCGACAAACTTTTGAAGCCTTTGGGAAGGTCGAATCCGTCACTATTGTTAAGGACAAGTTCAGTGGCGAATCAAGAGGATTCGGATTCGTGGAAATGCCGGCTAAAGCTGAAGCCCAGTCCGCGCTCACTGGCGTGAATGGCAAGGAGTTAAAGGGACGACCACTTAAGGTTAATGAGGCTCGCCCTCGGCCCGAAGGCCGTGAAGGTGGAGGAAGACGAGGCGGTGGACGGCGCTTCTAGTAAGCGGCATTTGGATATAATAGAGTCATAATAGAACTTCGTCTAATAGCATGTATCTGGTTTGCTATCACACGCACAAATTCATCGCTATGCTTAGAACTTCAGATATATGCAAACTGTTAGGTGTCAGTGAAGATAATTTGATTATATCTTTCTGTTGAAAAATGAAAATATTATTTATTTCACCATATCCTAAAGATGGAAATCGCCACAAAAATCTGCATATACCTCAGCTATCCTTGCCAATACTGGCTGGATTGACTCCTCCAGGACATGAAATTGAAATAGTAGAGGAACCATGGGACAAAATTAATT